>JBEAZU010000025.1:0-8666 GCA_041169945.1 Bacteroidota bacterium | reverse complement strand
TTTGTATTTCCAACAGATTTGGGGGCGAGTTTGTTTTGTTTCAGCGTAATGGAGCAAATTCGTAGCATTTTTTATACAACCTGTCCGCCGTGGCGGAGTCTTGATTTTCGTTGGTTACTTTTTTTATCAAGGGGAAAAGTGACAAAAATTAGAATGAAAGTAAAGATTAATAAGTAAACGAGTTTTTCAGCAAGCCCTAATTAGGGCTTGTGTTTTGCCATAAAAAAAGGGACATCAGTTTCAATTGATGTCCCTTTTTTATGGCAATCTCATTTTTATATGGCGTCAAATCCGCAATAGGGTACCAATACTTTTGGGATTGTGATGCCGGTAGCCGTTTGGTTGTTTTCTAAAATAGCCGCCAAAATTCTTGGCAATGCCAAAGCGCTACCGTTTAGGGTGTGCAATAACCTCGTTTTGCCTTCTTTGGTTTTGTAACGCAACTTTAACCTGTTGGCTTGATACGATTCAAAATTACTCACTGAGCTTACTTCTAACCATCGTTGTTGGGCTGCAGAATACACTTCAAAGTCAAATGTCAAGGCAGAAGTAAAGGACATGTCACCAGCACATAAATGAAGTACACGATACGGTAATTCCAAACTGTCAAGCAAAGAAGCTACATGTGCTTTCATTGTTTCTAAGGCGGCATAAGAGTTTTCAGGGGTATTGATTTGAACAATTTCCACTTTGTCGAATTGGTGCAAACGGTTAAGCCCTCTTACGTGTGCGCCCCAAGAACCTGCTTCTCTTCTAAAACAAGGTGTATAAGCCGCATTTTTGATGGGCAAATCTTCTTCTTTTAAAATTACATCTCTGTAAATATTGGTAACAGGTACTTCTGCGGTCGGAATCAAATACAATTGGTCTTCGGTAGCATAATACATTTGCCCATCCTTGTCTGGCAATTGACCCGTGGCAAAGCAAGATTCTTTATTTACCAAAATTGGCGGTTGCATTTCTGTATATCCCGCTTCAGTGGCTTTGTCTAAAAAGAAATTAATTAATGCACGTTGAATTCTAGCCCCTTTGCCTTTATAAACCGGAAAACCGGCACCAGTGATTTTATTTCCTAATTCAAAGTCTATGATGTCATATTTCTGAATCAATTCCCAATGTGGTAATGCTCCTTCAACCAACGCAACATGGTTTTCTGATTCAAAAACAACACTATTTTCTTCAGGTGTTCTTCCTTCAGGCACAGAACTATGTGGTAAATTAGGCAATTGTACTAAAAGATTTTGAAGCTCGGTTTCAAGCTTTGCCAAATCTTCTTGAAAAATTTTAGCTTCGCTTTTCAGTGTTGCGGTACGTGCTTTTTTGATCTCCGCCTCTTCTTTTTTCCCCTCTTTCATTAAGCTGCCTATTTCTTTTGCTAAGCCATTGGCTTCTGCCAATGCATTGTCTAAAGATTGTTGCAGTTTACGTCTATTGTCATCGAGTGCTATGGCCGCTTTTACATCTGCTTCAGCAGTTTTGTAATGCTTTTTAAGTAAGCCATTGATAACAAGTTCAGGGTTTTCTTTTATGAAAATAGATTGAAGCATGGTAATGGTATTGGGTTATAAATGTCTTAATAGGGAAGAAAATCTTCGTAGACAAATTTATAAAATTAATTGGGTTTTGATAGGCAAAAAAAGAAATCATTAATGATTTGCTGAGAAATTGGTCTTCAGGAATCTTGTGGACAAATATGTGTCACAAAATGCTGACACAACATGACAAATGTATATTGTCGCTTCCTTACTTACCGCAATTCGTTTTGTTTACAATTTGTGTCACCACTAAAATGTGAATCAATTGGCAAGTGTTGGCAAAAATGCCTTTGATTTATACGTCAATAAAGATATTTTAATAGTGTACTTTACTTGAGTGTTCTTATTGAAGAAGGGTTACATACAATTTGGTGTTGCCATTGATGATGATGACATAATAGCCTAAGTCGAGCAAGTTGCCATTTTGGTCAGTGCCATCCCAAACTGCAGGCACGCTTAATGTTTTAACCCTTTTCCCTTGTCGGTTAAAGATTTCTGCTTGGCCAACGTTTGCAATGTAATAGCCTTTGTTGGGACCTTCGACATTTGGATTAATAATATTGGTGTCACAATCGGCTACACCTTCAATTTTAATGGCATTGCCTATAAAGGAAGCACAGGAGTTTTGATTGTCTATAATATTTACATCATAATTTCCTTTAGGTAGATTTGCAAATACGGGAGAAGTGCCTGTGCTTAAAGCGCCTGTACTGATGTTTTTTAGGGTGTATTGGTACGGTCCTTTGGTACCTAAATTAAATGATTCCTCAATTTTAATGGTGGTGCCTGTTTTACAATCGGCACTTTCTATTTGATACGTAAGTTGCTTTACTTTTATGCAACCATCACTTACCACATAGGCTTGCGTATACAAGTTTTGTCCATAAAAGTTGTCGCTTGAATTGCTGATAGATACTACACAAGTATACACGCCTGTATCCGACAATAGGGCTGAGGCAATATTGATTTGGTTTGATACAGCATTGGGATATTCAACCCCATTTTTGTACCATACATAATGTATGTTTGGGTATAGGGTATCAATACTAGTTTTGAAGCTTAATGGTTGATTTTTAAGCAATTTGATGTCTTGCACTGTGCCTATAGTGTCTTGTGGGAAAAAGGTGAACGCGCCAAAAGAGAGGTGTTTACTGCTTGGTTTTAGGGCCGTAAAACCAAGTTGGTTATGGCTTAAGTTTAAGGTCGTTAAAGAGGAAAAACTATTTAAGTCAGGAATGCTGACAAGTTGGTTGTAGTCGGCCTCTAATGAAATGATTAAACTCGGCGTGTATATTTCAGGTAAAGTAGTAAGTTGATTATTGCTTAACAATAATTGTTCTAATCGTGTTAGGTTGTTGAGTGGAGGTAATGAGGTGATTTTATTGTTTTTGCAGCTGATGTATTTGAGGTTATTAAAGTTGTTTAAGTCAGGCAATGTGGTCAATTGATTATTGTTGCAATTGAATTGCTCAAGCTTGGTGAGTGCATCAATATTGGGAATGTTTTTAAGGTTATTGTTTGATACATCTAAACTTGTAATGTTGACGAAGTAGTTGATGCCCGTAATGTCGGTTAATGACTTATTATGTAACGAAATTGGGCCAGAGATTAGATTGGCTTGAATAATAATCAGGTCATTGTTGGCATCAATCACTTGTGGAAATAGATCTTTAAGGGTGCTTACAAATGCAGCATCCTGTAAGGGTACCGTTTGGGCCGTTGCATGGTTAAAGCTACTTACGAGTAGAATAAGCAAATAAAAGGGCTTTAATATAGGTGAAAGATATGTAGAGAATTTTTTCATGTTATTCGTAGATCGTTACGGTTCCTTTTTTGATGGACCCATCAGTTAATTCAATCAGGTATTTGTATAGTCCTGCTGTAGCTATGCTTCCATTGGTTTGTGTACCATCCCAGCTAGAAACGTCTATAAGTTTGGCCTCATATACAAGGGATCCTGTGCGGGTGTAAATTTGTATGGTACCTGCCTGTCCTTCTTTTATTGGAAACTGAAATGTTTCGTGGTATTGAGGGTTGAACGCAAAATTTGTAATTTCCTTGTGGCATTCTTTGGTAGAGATTTGTACCGAGGGAATTGTTGTTTGACAGCCATGTGCATCTTTTACACTTAGCTTGTACTCACCAGCTTGTAAATGTGTGAAATGTGCATTGTTAGTGAATACATTGCCATTGTTGATGGAAAATTGGTAGGGTGTCTTACCGTTTTTTATGCCTTCAAAACTGATTTCTCCTGTGGCATTGTCTGTGCAAGTAGGACTTGTTCTTACATGACTTTGCAACACAACTCCTACGCATGGATTGTTGTCAATGGTATTTGGTAATGGTGTTTGTGCTGTTTTAAGGTTAGCGCTAGTAGGCTCATGGCTTGTGGTGGTATTTACAATAAGTTCTTCCGCTTGTACTTGGGTTGGTGTTTGAACGCTAGTTGCTTCAGGGCTTATACTTTCAATTCTCGGTTGTGTTGGGTTAACGACTGTGGTTTGAATCGGTGGAGACTTTGTTGTACCAATGGCATTGGAGGAGTTGGTAATTACGGCTTTTTTGATTGCTGTAATGTGTGTTTTGATGCCAAACCACCAATATAGGCCAATGATAGACATGCTGATTAGGCCAATAAACCCTGCAACTTTTAGTTTTATATTCGGTTTTGTTGGTTCAAAAGGAATGTCTTTCATCTCATTTTGCATGCGTGCTTTGAGAGCTAACAATTGATGGTTCATGACCAATTCGTTCGTTAGTTTTACCGAAGCTAATTTTGACTGTAGACTTGTATCTGCTTGCAGTTGATTTTCAAATGCATGCAATGCTGATTCAGAAAGTTTTCCTTCTAAGTACAAATCAATTTTTTCGTATATGTCTAATTCTGGTCTCATGACTTTAATATCGACTTTAAGGTGTCATCTTGTTCTACCATTTCAGCTAGTTTTTGTTTGCATCTATAATGATGCGTTTTCGCTGCATTTGCACTTGTTAATTGCATTTTTAGGGCAATTTCATCCATGCTTAGTTGATGGTAGATAGATAAGAATAATAGTTCTTTGCATTTTTCTCCTACAAGATCAAGCAGTTCAAGAAATGCATTGTTTTTTTCGGTAGCCATTAAGCTTTCCAATGCATTGTAAGTGTTGTCTTCCATTGGATCTGTGTTTTCAATTTTGATGTATTTATTTAATTTTGACACCCTATTGATCCAAAGGTTTTTGCATATATAATACATTAATCCATCTATGCTTTCTACTTCTATGGCTTCTCCTGTTTTAATTTTTTTATACATTATCATTACTGCATCTTGAAAAATATCATCCGCTTCTGCTTTGTTTCCATTGTTCAGGGTAATGTAATTCCTTATTTTTGGCAATACATTTTTGTACAGATAATCTAAGACTAGATTATCATCCCCATTTTTAATAGCGAGATGCAATTCTACTTTGGTAGTAATCATAATGCTTTCATAAACTTGACAATTATCTAACGCAGAAGTAACATAAAATCAGTGTTTTTTTTTATTTATTTGAAATATACCTTTAAATGGCATTTATTTGCACTATTATTTTCTTGAAATATAGTATTGAAGACACAATTCAAATTGACTTGAAGTATACATGGTGTTGTCTGTTTTGGCGATTGTATACGATGTCTGTAATCCAAATTTCTGATTGAAAAGTGAAAGCTTGTCTAAGCCCAACAATAAGGTTGTGCCCATTTGCGGGGAATAACAAAAACCACCTGAAATTTGATTTTGGTGCCGGAGTATTGCAAAAATCTTGTTTTGCCATTCTTTTTTGTAGGCAAATAACGCAAGGCCTGTGAGTAGATTTAAGTGCGGTGCAATTTTAAATTCATAATCAGCATTTAATACTTGGTAATTGGTGAGGGTATATTCTTTGATAAATAGGGAAGATTTTGCATTCGTGAATTGATTGCTGGCGATGCCAAAATGGAGTTTTTTCATTTTAAACCATAGGCCAATATTGCCATCGGGCATCCAAGTGCTTGTGCCAACAATGCTATTGGTGCTTTTGATGTTGTAGTTAAAATAGCCAAAACTTATGCCTACTCCCAAGGTCGCTTGTGTATTAATTTTTATCAAATGGCTATAAAGCAAATGCGCACGCGTTCTGTTTAAAAATTCACCATCATGTTCATTGCTAAATGTTGCACCAATAGTGCTTTGAGATGATTGAATGGAGTCTTTTCTTAATTGATAGGTGATGCTGGCATAATTGACGCCAATGTTTTCAAATAACCCAAAATAACTTTTGTTGAATACCGATAAGGCTAGTTTTTTTTCTGGTGAAGTGGCCGCTGGATTCGTAAAAAGATACGCATTACTTACTTGGTCAATCAATACAGGGTATATCGATTGCGCAAATACGTTGGTGGGTCGTATAAATGACATTAAACCAATTATGTAAAAAATATATTTGATCATTGTTTAGCGAGTGTGCGAAATTAGCGTTTTAATGAACTTAGGGAATGGTGTGTGGTACAAATATTGAGAATTGTAACCAGGTCTTGGGCTTGAGTCTTGGGTTTGAGTGTTTAGCGTTTAGTGTTTAGTGTTTAGTGTTTAGTGCTTAGTGTTTAGCGTTTAGTGTTTAGTGTACAGCATTACCCTGTACACTAAACTTTATACTTTATACTTTATACTTTATACTTTGTACTCAGTACCCTGTACCCTGTACTCTGTACCCTGTACCCTGTACCCTGTACTCTGTACTCTGTACTCTGTACCCTGTACCCTGTACCCTGTACTCTGTACTCTGTACTTTGTACTTTGTACTTTGTACTTTGTACTTTGTACTCTGTACTTTGTACTCTGTACTCAGTACCCAGTACTTAAATAATCATTCCAGCGGCAAGGGTTTCATTGGTAAATTCATCAATGAGAATTACACTTCCGGTTGTTCTGTTTTTCTTATAGCTATCGTAATATAAAGGTGAAGTTGTTCTGATTAAGATTCTTCCAATATCATTCAGTCCAATGGATTTTTCATCTTCAATTTTATGTAGGGTATTGATATCCACTTTGTAACGTACCTCTTTGACAATACACCTGGCTTCCTTGGTCGTGTGTTTGATAACGTATTTACCATTTGGAATTAATTTTTTGTCGTTCAACCAACAAATCATCAACTCAATGTCTTGACTTACTGTTGGTTGATTCAATGTTTTTACCAACATGTCTCCTCTGCTGATGTCAATATTGTCTTCCAAAGTAACCGTTACCGACATCGGAGGGAAAGCTTCGTCTAAAGGGCCATCAATAGTATCTATCGATTTGATTTTTGAGGTAAATCCTGAAGGCAAAGCGACTACTTCATCGCCTGGTCTGAATGTTCCACCTTCAACTTTTCCTGCATAACCTCTGTAATCGTGGTATTCATCATTTTGAGGACGAATCACATATTGCACAGGGAAACGAGCATCCACGAAATTTAAATCACTGGCGATGTGCACATTTTCCAAATTGTACATCAAGGTACCGCCTTGGTACCAAGGCATGTTTTCAGATTTGTCCACTACGTTATCGCCATTCAAAGCAGAAATTGGAATAAATTGGATGTCAGGCACATCTAATTTTGCAGAGAATGCTTCGTAATCGGCTTTGATTTTTTCGTACACTTCTTCGCTATAATCCACCAAATCCATTTTGTTTACACAAACGACGATGTGTTTGATTTGCAATAAAGAAGCGATAAATGAATGACGCATGGTTTGTTCAATCACCCCATGGCGTGCATCAATCAAAATTATGGTTAAGTTGGCCGTAGATGCACCTGTCACCATGTTTCTGGTATATTGAATATGGCCAGGGGTATCGGCAACAATAAATTTTCTTTTTGGCGTAGCAAAGTAACGGTATGCCACATCAATGGTGATGCCTTGTTCACGTTCGGCACGTAAGCCATCGGTCAACAAAGATAAATCAACATAGCCTTTTCCTTTACGCGTACTTGCTTCTTCAATGGCTTCCAATTGATCAGCAAAGATTGATTTTGAATCAAAAAGTAAACGGCCAATTAAGGTGCTTTTGCCATCATCCACACTTCCAGCAGTGGTGAACCTCAGCAAGTCCATGTCTAAATAGGCTTTTGAATCGTGTATTATTTCTTCAGTCATTTTTTTATTTTTCAGTTGTCAGTTTTCAGTTATCAGTGTTTTGGGTTAGAATAAAGGATGTTTTTTTATTCAAAACTTAACACTCACCACTTATCACTATTTAAAAGTATCCTTGTTTTTTACGGTCTTCCATGGCCGCTTCCGTACGTTTGTCGTCGGCACGCGTTCCACGTTCAGTATTTCTGGCAGAAGCCACTTCTTGTATCACACGTTCAATGGTGTCGGCGTTAGATTCTACGGCACCGGTACAGGTCATATCACCAACAGTTCTGAATCGAACAGTTCTCGTTTCGTATTTTTCATCTCCCATTAGGGTAATGAAATCAGATTTCGCTAACCAGTTATTGTCTCTGAATACCACTTCTCTTTGATGGGTATAATAGATGGAAGGGATTTCAAGTTTTTCAGCATCCAAGTATTGCCATACATCCATTTCTGTCCAGTTAGATATAGGGAATACCCTGAAATGTTCACCTACTTGTTTTTTGCCATTGTAGAGGTTCCACAATTCTGGTCTTTGGTTTTTAGGGTCCCATTGGCCAAACTCATCTCTGTGTGAAAAAAATCTTTCTTTTGCCCTGGCTTTTTCTTCATCTCTACGTGCACCACCAAAGCAAGCATCAAACTTAAACTCTTCAATGGTTTCTAGTAAGGTGATGGTTTGTAGTCCATTACGGCTAGGATTTGGTCCTTTCTCATCTTGAGCCGTTCCTCTATTGATAGAATCTTGCACGTTTCTTACAATTAAATTAGCACCAACTTGTGCGGCTAATTTATCACGAAATGCGATGGTTTCCACAAAGTTATGTCCCGTATCTACGTGAACCAAAGGGAAAGGAATTTTTGCAGGGAAGAAAGCTTTTTGAGCCAATCGAACCAAACAAATGGAATCTTTTCCACCAGAAAACAACAAGGCAGGTCGTTCAAACTGAGCGGCAACTTCACGCATAATGTGAATCGCTTCTGCTTCAAGTTGTTTTAAATGCG
>JBEAZU010000024.1:0-2926 GCA_041169945.1 Bacteroidota bacterium | reverse complement strand
TTGGTAAAGTTGATACTGGCCAAAATGAATACTAAAATCTTTTCTTTGTTTGACATGTGCTTATTTTAATTCTTTAGACATGAACACCTTCAGGTTATAAGGTCCCTAACAAAGTGCCCATACGGTAGTTTTCAGTTTTCAAGACACTGCCATCTTCATTGTAAAAAATCCATTTGCCATGTTGTAAATTATTATAATATTCACCTTCCGATAATTTAATCCCCGTGGCTGAAAATGATTTAAAAGCACCATGCTTCAAATTGGCTTTATAGGTAATGGATGTTTTCACTTTACCCGAAGAAGGATAATAGTCATAATTCATCCCATTTTTCTTACCCGCTACATTGTAATTTTCTTTGGACAATAACTGTTTACTATCATCAAAAATTAGTCTTTCCCCCACCAACTTATTTTGCTTATAATTTTCTATGCATGAGCGATTGCCCGTCTCAAAATAGCTTATACATTCCCCTTCTTTACTACCATTTAACAAGGTATATTTTTGTTTTAATTTACCGTTTGGATAATAAGATTTAATATAAGCTTCTGTTTCAGATTTTTTATAAATAGCTTTTTCTTTTATTTTGCCATTGTCAAAAAACATCAAACATTTCCCTTCTTTTTTACCATAATGATAAGAAAAAACATTTTTGTTAATCCCTGTTTCATAGTATGATTTTGTTTTACCATGAGGAATACCATCTACTAAATTCCCTTCGATTAAAAGTGCCCCATTGGCATTAAAAGTGCGATAAGTGCCATTTTTAGACCCTTCTTTATTTTCAGATTCGGTATCTAATTTCCCATTGGGATGATAGGTTCTGAAAAAGCCATGGAGTATACCCGCTTTGTAATTTTCTTCTGTTTTGAGGACGCCTGAAGGATAGTATGTTTTGGTTAAACCATGGGGTTTATTGGCTTTGTAATTGGCCTCACTTTTCAAGATACCTCCTACATAATAGTTTTTAAGCAAGCCTTCAATTTGCGATTTCTTAAAAGCACAGGTTGTTTTGATGTTCCCATCGGGATAGAAAGTGGAAAAATCGCCTACCAATGAATCTTGAAAATAATTTCCTTTTTGGGTGATTTTACCTTCAGGATCAAAAATCATCAATGCTCCATGTCTTTTATTGTCTTTAAATGGTATAGATAATTTAATTTTTCCATTTTCATAAAACTCCGTATATAAGCTATCATTTTTGCCATTCTTAAAAAAAGCAATTGATTCTATCCTGCCATTGGCGTAAAAACTTTTATAGATCCCTTCTTTGGTACTGTCTTTTATGGATCGAATATAAAATTCTGTTTTGATGGTATTTTTAGTAGAATCGGTCCAGGTCAATACGCGCACTTGTGCCGAAACACCGGTGATAGTACCGCATAGCAAAAAGAAAAATAATATGTATTTAATTTTAATCATACATTACATGCGTTCAATCACGATGGCCGAAGCACCGCCTCCCCCATTACAAATTCCGGTAACACCAATTTTGGCGCCTTTTTTGGCCAATACATTGATCAAGGTACATACAATTCTTGCCCCAGAGCTTCCTAATGGATGTCCCATGGCTACCGCTCCACCAAAAGTATTAACTTTTTCTGGATTTAAGTTCAAAGCAATATTATTTGCTAAAGAAACGGCAGAAAAAGCCTCGTTTATTTCATAATAGTCAACATCGTGTTTGCTAATTCCTGCATTTTTAATGGCTTTGGGAATAGCAATAGAAGGGGACGTTGTAAATAAGGCTGGCGCTTGGGCAGCATCCGCAAAACCAATGATCTTCGCAATAGGTTTCAAGCCCAAGGCTTCTGCTTTGGCTTTGCTCATGAGCACCAAGGCAGCAGCACCGTCATTCAACGTTGAAGCATTGGCGGCCGTAATGGTACCCTCTTTTTCGAATACCGTTTTTAACAAAGGTATTTTATCAAAATTTACGGTTTTATATTCTTCATCTTCTGATACAAAAATAGAATCTTTTCCTTTTTGAGGAATTTCTACTTCAACAATTTCATCTTTAAAATACTGATTATTATTCGCAGCAATCGCTCTTTTGTAAGATTCAATGGCAAATGCATCCTGCATTTCACGGCTGATGTTCATGGCTTTAGCTGTAGCTTCTGCGGCATTGCCCATGTGGTAATTATTATATACATCCCAAAGGCCATCTTTGAGTAAACCGTCAGTAAAGGTGCCATGCCCTAACTTGAAGCCAAACCTCGCCTTGTCGACATAAAAAGGTACATTACTCATGCTTTCCATTCCGCCAGCAATCACTACGGATGCATTGCCGGTCATGATCGTCATGGCACCAAGCATGATGGCCTTAGAGCCCGAAGCACAGACTTTATTGACGGTGGTACAAATGACTTCATTAGACAAACCTGCTAAAAGTGCCGCTTGACGAGCAGGCGCTTGACCAAGATTGGCAGACAATACATTGCCCATCAATACTTCATCAACCTCTTTGGGATTTAATTTTGCTTTTTGAATAGCCCCTTTTATGGCTGCTGCCCCAAGTTGTGTCGCCGAAACGGCTGCTAAACTACCCCCGAAACTTCCTATAGGTGTTCGAACTGCACTAATGATATAAACCTCGTTCATGGATATAGATTTTGAATCGTAAACGAACATTCTAACAATTTAGTTTTAGTAAATCATTGACAATGCGATATAAAAAGAAAAACATTCGTAAAATAATTAATAATCAAAGAATTACAAAGGCTTTGATCAAGTGATTATTTACTCAAAAAAGCATTTACCAACAAAACAATATAGATGATGTTGTCCATTTAATGAATGGCAAATAATAAACTTGAAATAAGCCCAAAATTGACGCAGTTCAAAGCATTAAAATGGTGGTTTGATTTGAATGAATAGAAGATACAAAGAGGCATCATCAGCGTTTATCCGCATCATCTGCTCCAT
>JBEAZU010000023.1:0-3783 GCA_041169945.1 Bacteroidota bacterium | reverse complement strand
GGCAAAAAGTGTTGGTTTAACGTACAACTTTGATATGGCGATTATCAACAATTCATTTGATGCACATCGACTGATACAATTTGCGAAAACCAAAAATTTAGGTGACCAAATGGAAGAACGACTTTTCAAAGCGTATTTTACTGAAGGCAAAAACATGGGAGACTATGCCACATTAGCCGAACTTGGTCATGACATTGGACTTCATAAAGAAGAAATCAATAGCGTATTAGCTACTGGTCAATTTAGCCAAGAAGTAAAAAATGACATCATAGAAGCCAATCAACTAGCAGTAAGAGGAGTTCCTTTTTTTGTTTTAGACCGAAAATATGCAATTTCTGGAGCACAAGAGGAAGCCGTATTTCTTCAAACCATTGAAAAATCATTTGCGAATTGGCAATCAAGTAATCCAACTATGGAGCACCCCCATCAAGAGGGTGCTACTTGCCGTACGGATGACAATTGTGTATAATCTTTTACAACACGACCACTTTGTGCATCAATACCCCCTCTTCTACATCCACTTTTAACCAATATACACCAGGAACTATAAAATCAGGAAGTGCTATTAATTCGGCATCATAACTTAAAGGAAATACATGGCCACTCATGTCTATCAAGGACAATTTTAAAAGGGAAGAATAAGAATAGGTATAAGAAAAGTTTTTGGTTACGGGATTAGGGAAATACTTAAAATCCGCATTATTGATGGTAGCTTTTTCAACCCCCAGAACCGTTTCGAATGATTTCAAGTCGATAGTCAATCCTGGAGAGAATAACACTGTCCCCTTTCCAATTTTCGAAAAAGCCTCAAAATCGCCTATAACATCAGGATTCCTAGTCAATGAAACCCCAACCCCATCATTGGTTTTATAAGCCATGCTGTCAATTGTAGCAGCATTGTCATCACGAAGAATAATGGTATTGTCAGCATTATTGAGACCTAAATTTTTGGTTAAGACCTGCGCGTGCCCAAAGGTTCCATTGGGCAAGCCACCTCCAAAAATCAGCATTGCCTGATGCGCAAAGAGGTTCGTATTGGCAGGAACCGTAAAAAAAACACCATCATCATCGGCCAAAGTCCAAGAAGAAACATTGATTGTAGCATTTGTGCTATTCACCAATTCCACAAACTCGTCTTGGGAAGCACTACGAACCCCATCAGCATTGGCATCTCCTTGAAGACCACTGGCTGGATTGTAATAAACCTCGTTGATAACCACCTGTGCTTGTGAAGTGTAACAGCATAAAAAAGCAGCAATGTCTAAAAAAGAACACACAAATACTTTGTAGAAGATTTTTTTCATTGTAAAAAACATTAGAAAAGTTAAGGTTGAATAATGGTTAAAAAACTATCAAATAAGCAAATAATTTTGATGAATCAGTAGGTTGTCGCAACCTGTTATTTAAAGAATACGATTAAAATAAATTTACTTAAACAATTTGACAAAGGTAAAAAACGAAAATGAATTACAAAATATTTTAACTAAAAATATCAGGGCAAACGCATTTAAATGGTGGTTTTATTTGAATGAATATAAGGCAAAAAGAGGCATAACCAGCGTTTATCCGCATAATATGCGCAATCTGTGTTCAATTTTTATTTATTCTTTAAAATAAATAAAAAACACGCAGATGACACGAATTTGGCGAATTTTCACGGATAGATAACGCTATATTTTCAATTTATTCAATTATTTTAATGTGTTTGCCCGGCTAAAATTATAAAAACATTTGTTGTAATGCCCCCCACAATTGTTTTTTTAACAGCACATCCGCCTGCACCATTTCGATACTGTCGGCATGTAAAATGGTTTTACTGCTCAGGTATTTAGCGGTAGGAATTGGCATGGATTGGGCCGTAAAAAAAGACGCAGAACCAAAACTTACCAATTGTTGAAAAGGTGGTAATTGGTATTTTTTACGGTCAAACAAGCTTTCGTCGATGAGTGCCACATCGTCTAAAGACAATTTGATGGCATTTAATATTTTGGTTAAAAAATCGAGGTTAGGTGCCGTACAAATAGCAGTTCCCTGATTGGCTAAAATGATTAAAATTTGTTTTTTATTTTGTCCTAAAAAGTTGACCACCGTTAAGGATTCAACAATTTCAACTTTCGTTGCAGGTGTTTCAACAGGTAATGTTTTTATTTCGGCCACAAGTTTTTCTTCAACATGATTTACATCATCTTTAAGAATTAGGTAAATATCTTCTTCGAATAATTGCGTTAATAATGCCTCTTTGTTTTCCATTGTATTACCATCCTTGCGCTAAAACATCTGCAATATGCATCACTTTAATTTTCTTCCCTTGTTTTTGAATGTAACCTTCTAAATGCATCAGGCAAGAAGTATCTGTAGAAATGATATACTCTGCATCCGTATCCAAGGCATTGGCCACTTTTTGTTCGGCCATGGCCACAGAAATGGGTTCATATTTCACCGAAAATGTTCCTCCAAAACCACAGCAGGTTTCCGATTCAATCATCTCCACCATTTCCAAACCTTCCACATTGCTCAATAAAGTGCGAGGACCTGACTTAATACCACATTCTCTCAAGGCACTGCAAGCATCGTGGTATGTACCTTTGGCATTTAATTTTGCGCCAGGAATTTTTTCCACTTTAAGTACTTCCGTGATAAATTGGGTAAATTCATACACCGTTTTTTGCATCAACCTACATTGGTGTAAATTTGGTGTTTGCATAAATAAGGTGGAATAGCCATTTTTCAACATCCCAGTACAAGAACCAGAAGGGGTAACAATATATCTTTTTTCGTTTTTAAATTCGTCTAAAAATTTAGAAGCAATATCCCGCGCATCATCAAAAAAACCAGCATTATAAGCAGGTTGGCCACAACAAGTTTGTGCTTCATTGTAAAAGACCTCACATCCAAGGGCTTCCAAAATTTTAACCATATTAAAACCTGTTTCTGGATACATTTGATCAATGAAACAAGGAATAAATATATCTACTTGAATTTTACTCATATTGAAATACCTTTGCCGACAAATCGTAGGCTTGTTGAAATGCGTGTTTATTAATTCCCAAAGCTACATTATTATTTTCAAAATAATCAATAATAAGTTCAGTAGAAATATTCCCCGTTAAATCATCACTGGCCATCGGACAGCCCCCGAAACCTCGAATAGCCCCATCAAATCGCCTACAACCGGCTTGGTATGCCGCAGCAAGTTTGAAAATACTATCGGCAGCGGTCGCATGTAAATGTGCCCCAAAATTAATTTGAGGAAAGGATGGAATTAACATTTCAAAAACCTCCTTGATCAAGGCAGGTGTCGCGCTGCCTACGGTATCGGATGGTGCAATCACCTGAACACCCAAAGCAGCTAGCTTGGCGGTAAAATCTACCAAATATTGAACGCTGTAATCTTCTCCATAAGGATTACCAAATCCCATCGACAAATACACGACCAATACTTTACCATGCTTTACACAAAGGTGTTGAATATTGGCTACGGTTTGCAAGGCTTCGGCAATAGAGGCATTGGTATTGCGTTGTTGAAATGTTGCTGAAATGGATAATGGAAATCCTATATAGGCAATGTTGTCAAATGCTAGGGCTTGCTCCGCTCCTCTTACATTGGCAACAATAGCCAATAGTTTCGTCGCCGTTGACCACTCTAATTGTGCCAACACCTCTTGAGTATCTTTCAATTGAGGAATGGCTTTGGGTGACACAAAACTACCAAAATCCAAGGTATCAAAACCTACCGCAAGCAATTGATTGAGGTACTTAATTTTCAAATCGGTAGGCACAAAT
>JBEAZU010000022.1:0-8116 GCA_041169945.1 Bacteroidota bacterium | reverse complement strand
TCAAGTTGTTCTGCTTTAGAAGGAATCCCCATTTCAGTGAGTGTAGCCCCTGGTCTTGGGTGAAGTGCTACGTAAGGCATTACTTCAGTTAAAGTTGCAATTCTCAACATATAAATTTGGGTAAGTTCTAGTTTTCCTAATTTCTGAAGCTCCTCCTCTGTATAATATTTATCTACTTTTGCGTTTGCACTTACATAGGTTGGGGCAGGTTTTTCGCCTTTTTGAGCAAATGAAATTTGGCAAAATATAGTGATTAAGGCACTTAAGAGTAATATTCTTTTCATTTTATGAATTGTTTTAGGATAATATAAGTGTATTAGCTTGCTCAAAATTAATAATTAAATTTAGAATTCTAGTTTTTGTGTTGAAAAATGTACAATATTTAGAAATAATGTAATTATTGGTATTGAAAATACTTGTACTTCTTTTCACTTCTGTTGCGTCTATCATTGATACTTGCGCGTGCTTACACACTATTGGGCCTTTTATGCTCATTTTAAGTCGTTTTGTTCAATTTTAAATCCCGTATTTGTACCTGTGAAGTGCTTGTGTTCATGGGTTTAACTTTGAAGGCTAATATATTATGTGATTTTGCTGTAAGTATTTCATTAAAAAATATATTATAAAATGATTTTAAATTAAATTTGTTGTTAATTGAATTTGAACTTGCTTACATCAAATTTTGTGGCTTTATGCTTTTGGTGTAATCGTTTTCTGTTCAATAATTATTGATTGATTTTTAGTTTGTTTGTTATCAGTGTTTTAATTCCTGTAAGGGGATTGAATTTATTAAATTGTCCTAAATAATATAGAAATATGAGTTGTTCGAGTTGTGGAACAGGAGGAGGCTGCAGTACCGGTGGTTGTAATAGTAATGGAGGCTGTGGGTCAGGTGGTTGCAATAAATTGAATGTATTTGATTGGTTAGGGAATATGGATGATGCCATATTGCCTTCTGAACGCATGAATATTGTTGAAATTAGATTTAAAGGTGGTAGAAAAGAATTTTTTAAAAACACGCAACACCTCGTCCTGCATACGGGTGATCCTGTAGTGGTAGAAGTGCCTAGTGGTCATCACTTAGGGTTTGTTTCTTTACAGGGGGAATTGGTAAGGTTACAAATGAAGAAAAAAAACATTGTCGATGATGAAAATGTGAAAGCCATTTATAGAATTGCCAATGATAAAGATTTAGAAAGGTATGAATTAAGTAAAATGCGCGAGATGGGCACCCTTTTTCGTACGCGTCAAATTGCGGATGAACTTAAACTTCAAATGAAACTTTCTGATATCGAATACCAAGCTGATAATGCAAAAGCCACTTTTTTCTATTCTGCCGATGACAGGGTTGACTTTAGAGAGTTAATCAAATGTTTGGCATCTGAATTTAAAATTAGGGTAGAAATGAAACAAATAAGTTTGCGTCAAGAAGCCAGTCGCCTCGGGGGGATTGGGGTGTGCGGACGTGAATTGTGCTGTTCAACTTGGTTGTCTGACTTTAAAAATGTATCCACTACCGCTGCTCGCTATCAGAATTTGTCTTTAAATCCTGCAAAATTATCTGGCCAATGTGGGCGTTTGAAATGTTGCCTCAATTACGAATTAGAAACCTATATGGATGCCTTAAAAGGTATTCCAACCATTGAAGCACCTTTGTTAACCGAAAAAGGATCTTCTTATTTACAGAAAACAGATATTTTTAGAAGAATCATGTGGTTTTCTTACCAAGGCGAAACGGCTTGGTATCCACTAACGATTGAGCAAGTTTTAAAAGTTGTGGAATTAAATGAAAAAGGCATTAAACCTGAAAGTTTAAATCCTGATGATTTGGTAGAAGAAAAAGCAGTCATCGAATTTAAACCTATTAATGATGACTTGGCCAGGTTAGATAAAAAATACAGCGCTACAAAATCTAAACGTAAAAAGAAAAAAAGTAATGGTAATGGTAATGCAATAATGCCAACTATCGGTGAAAATACTGCATCTAAACCTGCTATTGTGGCCAATAAACAAGCTCCTATTCAAGTCAATAAACCAGCGGCCACATCACAAGGAAATCAGCCTAATCGCCCATCTCCTACGACTCCGAAAAACCAAAACCAAAACCAAAACCAAAATTCAAAACCAAGTCAACCTAAACCACAACAAGACAATAGGAATCAACAAAATGCTGCAGCGAAGCCTTCTGCTCCTCCACGCCAATCGGTAAATCCTGCACCTGCTAAGCCTTCTGCTATTGTGCCTAGAAAAAATGATACAGGAACTAATCCTCCTAAAAACAACAATGATGGGCCTGCGCCGGCAACTCCTATGTTTACCCCTCGTACGCCAATTAAACCAAATTAATCTTTATTAAATAACTAGATGAATTACAGTTCGAAAACCCTATTATTACTACTCGCAATAGTTTGTATTGCTTTCAGTGCTTGTAATGATAATCGCGTGTATGAATACAACTATTTAATGAAACAAAACAATTGGTATGTCGATACTATTCCTACTTTTCATTTCTCCATTGATCAACCTGAAAAAGCATACCATGTGTTTTTGAATGTGAGAAATACCGTGGCATATCCTTACTATAATTTGTTTGTCAATTACCAACTTTGCGACAGTGTTGGCAATAAGCTTCAAGCGCAGCAAGTTGAAATGATGTTGTTAGATCCCAAAACAGGTCGCCCTTTGGGAAATGGCCTAGGGGACTTGTTTTTCCACCAATTCCCTGTGCTAAGTCAATATAAATTTCCTTATAAAGGCAAGTATACGATAAAATTAGTGCAGTATATGCGCGAAAATCCATTGCCTGAGGTAATGTCTGCAGGGGTGAGAATTGAGGAGGTGGTGAAATAGGGTACAGAGTACAGAGTACAGAGTACAGGGTACAGAGTACAGGGTACAGGGTACAGAGTTATGCTTTCAATAAAAATGCTCCCAAAATAATTCTGGGAGCATTTTTATTTGCCGTGTCAGGGGTTTTCAACTGACACATGTTTGAATAAAGTCAATCAGATGGTTTTAGTCACAGAATGTCAGGAAAAAAACACTTGAAAAGGTAACATCCCTGTACTCTGTACTCAAGACCCTGTACTACCTTTACAAATTCGGCTGAGGTGTTAACCTTAAATAAGGTTTCACAATTTTAAATCCTTTAGGGAATTTCGTTACTGCTTCTTCATTGCTAATCGCTGGCGCAATCACTACTTCTTCTCCTGCTTTCCAATTCGCTGGTGTGGCGACACTATAGTTTGCTGTTAATTGTAAAGAATCAATCACACGTAATAATTCTTCAAAATTTCTGCCGGTAGAGGCGGGATAGGTAATGATTAATTTTATTTTTTTATCAGGACCAACCACAAATACAGACCTAACAGTAAATTTCTCGTTTGCATTTGGATGAATCATATCATACAATTCCGATACTTTTTTGTCTTCATCAGCGATAATTGGAAAATTAACTGTAGTGTTTTGCGTTTCGTTGATGTCTTTGATCCACCCTTTGTGTGATTCTAATCCATCCACACTCAAGGCAATTACTTTGGTGTTTCTTTTTTCAAATTCAGGCTTGTATTTGGCAACGGTTCCAAGTTCTGTGGTGCAAACAGGGGTGTAATCTGCCGGATGTGAAAACAAAACCGCCCAACCATTTCCAATGTAATTGTGAAATGAAATCTCTCCTTCTGAGGTTTGTGCCGTAAAATCTGGGGCAATATCTCCTAGTCTTAAACTCATACTATTGTTTTTATAATTTTAAATAATGATTACGTTGGAAAGATAATAGGTTGCATTATTTATTAGTATGATATTATACATTTTTTTAGCTGATATATGCCAAGGTAACTTTTATTGACATGGGCCATTATGTTTAAATCCGAATCTGTAGCGTTTCCTCATGATTCAAAAATCACGTTAGAACGTTCCATTGTTTTTTGTTTGGACTTGTTTTTTTTGTAAGTGTCTGTTTATTAATTCTTTATTGTTTTTGTTGTGTGTTTGTGAAATATATATTAGAATAATGAAAACTTTTATTAATATAATTATGTATTAGTCTTACATTCAGTTTAAAATGGTAAAAATCTAATAAAAAATATAAATAAATGATTAAAATCAGTAAATCTTACGATTCTAAAAAATCCCCCTACTATGAAAAAATATCTACTTCCCCAGTTGATGTTATCTACTATGTATTGTGTCCTCCTTAGGATAAAATCACTCTGTGATAACGCTTGTTATTTGCCCCTCCCCATTGGATTTCCACCAATTAAAATAGGTGATTTCATTAAACAAATTTCACTTTTTATTTTCTTCTTTTTTATTATTTTTTCAACATTAGCCCAAAATGATTTTCAATTGAATGGTGCTGCAACATCGATTGGCACCGACTGTTTTGAACTTACGCCTGAACAAACCAATAAATACGGTTCTATTTGGTACAAACAAAAAATTGATCTCAAGGCAGATTTTAACATCAATGCCAATATGTATTTTGGGACCAAAGATGCTGCCGGGGCCGATGGAATCGTATTTGCCTTTCAAGGGGTGTGTACCAATGCCGGTAGTACTGGCCAAGGATTAGGTATCGCTGGCATTACGCCTTCTTTATTTGTAGAATTTGATACTTATCAAAACACTGGAACCACCAATGATCCTGTCTATGACCATATTGCTATTTTTAGAGATGGGGTCAATAACCATGGTACGGCAAAGAATTTATCGACTACCGTACAAGCAAGTGCCACGGCTACGAATATTGAAGATGGACTGTATCATAATGTAAAAATAAGCTGGACTGCAGCCTCCAAAACATTGGCGGTGTATTTTGACAATGTGCTGCGAACTTCCTACACGGGTGATGTCGTGTCGACTATTTTCGGTGGCAATCAGTTTGTATATTATGGCTTTACGGCTGCTACAGGTGGCTCCAATAATTTTCAAAGGGTGTGTTTGGTTAATCCTCCCAAACAAAACAATGCCGTAATTTGTAATGGAAGTAGTACCGAATTGTCTGTGCTGGGTGCTGGAACTGGAACCTATTCTTGGTCGCCATCGACTGGTTTAAACCAAACCACCGGTACCACTGTTACTGCCAATCCAACTGCGACAACCACGTATACCGTTACTGGTACCGGTGGGGCTTGCGGCGCCATTACTTTTAATATGACTGTCACCGTGGTGCCTATTCCTACACCTTCCCTTAATACTACGGTTGCCGTTTGTGAGGGAAGCACTAAAACATATACTACGGCTTTCCATGCTGGCAGTACTTATGCTTGGTCTGTGTCGGGTGCTGCCTCTTATACCAGTTCGGCCAATACGGTTACTGTGGTTGCAGGTTCGGGTAATTATACCATTGGCGTCATTGAAACAGAGGGTATTAAAGGCTGTTCGAATATTTCTGGAACTGGTGCCAGTACATCTACCATCATCGTAAATCCTAAACCTGTGATTACTGCTGCTGGGGGCATCTATTGCGTGGGTGCCACGGGACTCTCTTTAAATGCTTCTGGTGCAGGCATTGGTGGTACTTATGTATGGTCTCCTGCCAGTAATCTTTCTTCCAATATTGTTTCCAATCCTGTCGCCACGCCAGCGATTTCAACGACCTATACCCTTACGGGAACTGATGTGAATGGCTGTGCGAATGTTGCCTCTGTTTTGGTAAATGCCTACCCTAGGCCTATGATTACTACTGCCAATGCAAGTATGTGTATGGGTGGGGCAGGCGCAAAATTGTCTTCTGCCGGTGCCGGTGTCGGTGGTGTTTATTCGTGGAGTCCTTCCGCAAATTTGTCTTCAGCCACTATTTTTAATCCTGTCGCCAAACCAAGTACGACCACAACCTATACGGTTACGGGCACTGATGCCAATGGCTGTACGAATATGGCCACGGCCACGGTGACGGTAAATCCTGTGCCTATAATTACTGCAACCGGAGGCTCTTTTTGTGGCAATTCGGGCAAGAGTGTAATGCTTTCTTCTTCAGGTGCTGGCGTAGGTGGGGCATATACTTGGAACCCGGTTTTGCATTTGTCGGCTTCAAATATTGCTAATCCTATTGCTACGCTAACGGCTTCTGCTGTCTTTACTGTTACCGGAACCAATACTTTTGGCTGTTCTGGATCTGCCACTGCAAGCATTACGGTAAATCCTCTTCCAACTGTTTCTGCGACGGCTTCTGCGGTAAAGTTATGCGCAGGCGCGGCGGTTACCCTACGTGGCACTGGTGCCGTAACGTATACCTGGGATAACGGTGCGGTGGATGGGGTTTCTTTTGTACCCAATTCAACCAAACATTATAAAGTAATTGGTACCGATGTAAATGGCTGTGAAAATACGGCATCTGTACAAGTTTTTGTGAACCCTTCTCCAACAGTTTCCATTATGGCTAAGCATTTGGATATTTGTTTGGGAGATTCTGCGAGTTTAATGGCTGCTGGGGCAGTTACTTATCTATGGGACAATGCGGTGGTGAATGGTAAATCATTTTCACCTACTGCCACCAAAACTTATACTGTCACTGGTACTGATTCTAATGGCTGTAAAACGGTCAATCATGTTTTGCTTAAGGTTAATCCGTTACCTAACATCACCGTAAAAGCTTCTTCCGCGGCAATATGCTTAGGCGATCAAGTGAAATTGAATGGGGTGGGGGCGAGTGATTATGTATGGAACAATGGGCTAAGTGATGGGATATTGTTTAGGCCCCTTGCTACACAAACCTTTACTGTAGTTGGCACTGACGTGAATGGTTGCACGGGTACTGCCCAGGCA
Source organism: Bacteroidota bacterium (assembly GCA_041169945.1). Taxonomy (GTDB): domain Bacteria; phylum Bacteroidota; class Bacteroidia; order Cytophagales; family UBA9547; genus CALPQG02. Next base: position 1,348 of record JBEAZU010000022.1, on the reverse strand, counting down.
AGTGTAAAAGTCAATGCGTTGCCGAATGTGACGGCTACTGCTATTGATGAGGAGATTTGTATTGGAGAGTCTGCCACCGTATCGGCGAAAGGCGCATTGACTTATAACTGGTCCGATGGGATAATTAATAACCAAGCCTTCGTTCCTGTGCTTACCAAAACCTATACGGTTACGGGTACCGATGCCAACAGTTGTCACCAAACCGATTCAGTAAGGGTGCTGGTACACGCTAGGCCTGTGGTGACGGCATCGGCCTCATTCAATGCGGTTTGTATAGGAAATTCGATTGTGTTAAATGGTGGCGGGGCTTTGAGCTATACTTGGAATAATGGCGCCAACAATGGGCTTGCCTTTAATCCTACGGTAAACAAAATGTATACCGTTACAGGCAAAGATCTGCATGGTTGTAGTAATTCGGCAAGCCTCTATATTACAGTGTACGACTTGCCAACGGTTGTGGCCCATGCAAGTAAATCAAGTGTTTGTATTGGCGAAAAAGTGGTGTTGACAGGTACGGGTGCCGTTACTTATCTTTGGAATAATGGGGTGATTAATGCGGTAGCTTTTGCGCCAACCGCTTCTCAAACCTATACGCTTACCGGTACCGATGTTCATGGTTGTGTGAATACCGCACAAGTAAATATGGTGGTGAACCCATTGCCAAGTTCGCCACTCACGAGAGACTTAAGCATTTGTAAAAATGACCCAAGTCCTGATTTGACGTCTTATGTAACGGGTTCCAATTTACGTTGGTACGACGATTTCAATGCGGGCAATCAAATTCAAAATCCTAGTGTTGCGACTGCTACCAGTGGTACTCGTAGTGTATATGTTTCTCAAACCGATGCGAATGCGTGTGAGAGTTCAAGGGCTCGAATTACCATTAAGGTAAATGAATATCCTACGGCAAAAATTACCACTACTGCTTTAAGTTATTGTAAAGGTCAACAAGATGGGGTGCTCTTGACTGCTACTACTGAAGATATGTCGCTTGTTTTTGATTGGTATAAAGATGGTTTTTTGAAATCTTCGGCTTCGGGAGTAAATACTTTTTCGCATGCCCTTGCCGGCATTTGGACGGTGAAAGTGAAAAGTGGTATGTCGGGTTGTGATGCCCTTTCTCCTGCGGTGACGGTGATTGAAAATCTGCCGCCAGTGGCTGAAATCACAAGCCTTGGTCAGTCTTTGACCTATTGTCAATACAACCCTCAAGGCACCTTATTGTCAGCCAAAGATGCCGGAAATGAGGTGACTTATGAATGGTATAAAAATGAGCTTTCTCAAAGTGCTGCCGATAAGCATAACACGTATTTGAATGCCTATGCGGGCAATTGGACCGTAAAAGTGG
>JBEAZU010000021.1:0-5203 GCA_041169945.1 Bacteroidota bacterium | reverse complement strand
ATAGCATTAATATAATATTGGAGGCCGTTAATTTCAGAAAAGTATCATAATTTTTGTCAATATTTTTTAAGGTCATGATGCCAACAATGCAGGAACAGAGGCTGAAAAATAGAATAAAAATTCCGATGGTAAAAATGGTAATGCCTATGGGTTTAAATGTTGCTGTCATCGAAAAGTTGGCGATCATAGATTGATTTAAGACTACAAATTTAGGCGTTTCATAACCTTGAAAATTGATCATTTGATCAACGGTCGGTCTGGTTACCAAACCATAAAAGGTGAAATCGCGGGTATGGATTTTTCCTGCCCTATCAGAAAAAGAGATAAACTCACTTTCCAATGGTTTGGTAAAGAGGCAAGCCAATAGGATGTAAGCAAATAAGCCCATGCTGCCAAAGGCAATAATCTGTCCTGCTATTGTCCAATGGGGTTTTTCGTAGCGATTTAAGGGGGCTTCTACAATGCGCTCATGATTTGTGTTTCTGTAGTATTTTTTATCGTGTCGTTGCGTCGTATAATGCACTTTTGCATTGATTTCTTCCGTAATTGAGACCACATGTTGGTAGTCGATAATGAAATCATGGTGCGCCCTTGAGGCAGGGTTTATAAGGATTTCATGGGCTTGACTAATGATCATGAAAACTTCCTGTGCATCACTGGCAGGGTTTTTATCGGGATGATAAATCAAGGCCAATTTACGGTAGGCTCTTTTGATTTGCGCTTCCGTCGCATGTCTATCAATCCCTAATATGTCGTAATAATTGTTGATGGTACAATTTATTTAGCGGAAAAATAATTGGATTTTTGAGCCGTATAAATGCCTTGATTTTTAGCGATAAAATAGGCCACAAAGCAAGCAATGCTCACATAAGGGATGGTTGCCGCGCCAAATAGTTCTATGCCCATGATCACACAAGCAAAGGGAGTTCGGGCGCATCCCGCAAACACAGCCACAAATCCCATGGCTGCCATTAAGGCTACAGGCAATGGAATAAAAACAGACAAGGCACTTCCTAAGCTTGCCCCAATAAAGAACAAGGGCGTCACTTCTCCTCCTTTAAAACCTAGGCCAAGGGTAATAATGGTAAGTGTCATTTTGAATAAGAAATCATAACTTGGTGCAGGCGTTTCAAATGCTTTTTGTAGGTATTCAATCCCTAATCCAAGATACCTGTCATTTTGAAACATGACATGTAAGCTTAAAAATATTGCTAACAAAACGCATCCTCCAATACAAATACGCCATAAATCATTTGTGATAAGTATTTTGGCTTTGGCATTGAACCAATGGCTTAGGGTGGTGTATCCTAATGCTGTGACACCCAATATGATGCCTGTAATTAAAGTTAAGGCCATGTTTTGTAAAGATAAGCTTGGGATGTCATACACAAAATAGGAGGTATGTCCTACTTTCCAAATGCTTTGCGTCACAAAATCTGCCCCAAAAGAAACAAATATGAGGGGTAAAATAGTGCCATAACTCATGGTTCCTATCCAGGCAAATTCTAGTGCGAAAACACAACCGGCTAATGGTGTTCCAAAAACGGAAGCAAAGCCAGCGGCAACACTTGCCAACAATAGGGTTTTACGATGAGGGGGATCTAAATTGAACAACCGGGCTAAATGGTCGTTTAGGGAAGCACTCATTTGAATGGCCGTTCCTTCTCTTCCAGCAGAACCACCAACCAAATGCGTCATCAAAGTACTCACGAAAATGATAGGCGCCATCAACCAAGAAATGTAATTTTTGGGTGTCTGAATTTCTTCAATGACCAAGTTGTTTCCGGCAACAATAGCTTTGCCCCAATACCTATATAGTAAACCAATGGCTAGACCCATGAAAGGAAGCAATACTACAATGGCGATATGATTGGTTCTAAAATTTCCAACCCATTCCAAAGCACTTAAAAATAGGGTAGAAGCCGACCCTGAAATCAAACTAATTGAAACAATAAGGACCAACCATTGAAAGTATTTCTTTAACAAATCTATATTTTAGTTTATAGTTTTAAATTTAGCGTTTAGCGTACTCCTTCTTTAGTTTAGCGTACTCAGTTTAGTGTTTAGATTACTAAGGGAATTACCCTGTACCTAATACTTTGTACCTAATACTTTGTACTCAGTACCCTGTACTCTGTACCCTTTACCTAATACTTAAAACAACGTTTCCGCAACCAAATCTGATTTATTGACATTGAAGAACGCCTTGTGTAAATCAAATTCTACTTCACCTTCTTTCAGTTTGTATTTGGTATAATCCCCATTTTCCTGCATCCAGTAAGAGTTTCTGGTGTCTTTTAAATTGAAAAGCAGCATGTTGACTACCTCTTTTTTCAATTCTTTGTCGGCAATTAAAAACAAGGATTCTACCCTACGGTCAAAACTTCTTCCCATGGCATCAGAACTACCCGAATACATTTTTGGGTCGCCATTGTTATGGAAGTAAAATACCCTAGAGTGTTCTAAAAAGTCACCTACAATAGATTTTACTTCAATGTTTTCACTTAATTTTTCTCTATGAGGACGTAAACAGCATATGCCCCTTACAATTAATTTGATGGGTACACCCGCATCTGAAGTCGCATACAATTCATCAATAAATTCTTTGTCTTGTAAGGAATTGATTTTAATGACCACCCCAGAAGGCAAACCCTTTTTAGCATTTTCGGCCTCGGTACGCAACATTTGAATCAGTTGTCTACGCATGTCACGAGGAGCTGTAATCAAATAGTCGTATTTGGCAGGTTGAGAATGCCCGGTGATTACATTAAAGAATTCTGATACGTCATTGGCGTAAGTTTCATTGGTCGTCAATAAACTGATATCGGTATAAAGTTTAGAGGTGGCTTCGTTGTAATTGCCACTTGAAATATGTACATACCTGGTAATGCTTTCGTCTTGTTCTTTTCTAACGATAAGGCATAGTTTGGTGTGTGTTTTAATACTTCCCAAACCATAGATGACATAGCAACCTGCTTTTTGTAAACGTTCGGCTTGGAATATGTTATTTTCTTCATCAAATCGTGCTTTTACTTCAAATAGCACGGAAACGTGTTTGCCATTTTCTGCCGCCTTATGCAAAGCGGCCGTAATTCTTGACGCTTTTGCTAAACGATATATCGTAATTTTTATCGCCAACACATTGGGATCTACAGATGCTTTTTCAAGCAATTCAATCACCGGTTCCATGCTGTTGTAAGGATGGTGAATTAATAAATCATCGTGTTTAAGGTATTCAAATAAATCTTCTTTGTCCGTTTTCTTTAAACTAAGGGGAGGAACAGGCGCAGGTAAAGTAGGTATTTTGTCCGAAAATTCATCATGTTTAATGATTTCCCAAAGTCCAGTAAGATCAAGCAAGGTATCTATATTGAAAATAGAATCTTCTTGAATGTCAAGTTTGTCTAATAAAATGTCTGTTAACCAACGAGGAGCACCCGTTTCTATATCAATACGTACTACACGACCTGTTTTTCTGGTATTGAGTTTTTTCTTAAGTTCATCGATGATATACGCATCGGCATCATCTGTGGTGTCACTCATCAAGAAATCACCATTACGCAACACCCTAAACAAGCAAATGTCAAGTAATTCAATGTTTCTATATAAATTATGGATTTGCCATCTTACTATTTCTTCAATAGGTAAAAAGTCAATGCGGTCACCTCTGTCAATTTGATAAAAACGGGGTAAGTTTTGAGGGATTTGCACAAAGGATAGTTTGAATTTTTCACGTTCGTGATCGGCCTTGGTCACCACCCCAAAAGTAAGTACTTTGTTTGCTAATATAGGGAAGGTATGGTAATGGTCAACCAACATCGGGGTGAGCATAGGGAATACCGTTTTGTTAAAGTATTTGGCTACTTTAGCACGGTCTTCATCTGTTAAGTCTTTTATTTTTACAATATTAAAACCATTCGAAGGAAATAATGGGAGTAAAGCATGGTTAAAATAGTGGTAATAGTCTTTCATGAAATCTTGGATTTCATGGTAAATTTTTGATTTGAAAGCGTGTGATTTTAAGCCAGAATAGTCAACGCGTTCTTTTTGAAAATCGATATAGTTGTATAAACTTCCTACACGAATCATTAAAAATTCATCCAAATTTGAAAAAGCAATGGCCATGAATTTTAAGCGTTCCAATAAAGAGCGGTCTTCTTTCTTGGCTTGATCAACCACCCTTTCATTAAATTTTAACCAACTTAAATCCCTGCTGATATAGCGTGAACTTAAGATTAAACTATTGGCTTTACTTTTAAAAATGTTGGTGATATTGGGTAAATTAATCATCATAATTTTAGGTGTAAGAGGCTGATGTTTAGTTTGTAAATTGTAATGACATAAAAATATAAATGATTAGCATATTAAATCAAAAAACGCCACTTCTTGTGAAGTGGCGTTTTTAAAATCATTAAATATCTAACCTCGCATATTTGGCATTTTGTTCAATAAATTCTCTACGAGGCGCTACTTCATCGCCCATTAACATCGAGAATAAATGATCTGCCGAAGCGGCGGAATCAATGGTTACCAGTTTTAAGCTTCTGCGTTCAGGATCCATGGTAGTGCTCCATAATTGTTCTGGATTCATCTCCCCAAGACCTTTATAACGTTGGATCCCTACAGAATCTTCTCTTCCTTCTTTGGCCAATTCTTTCACCGCTCTTTCACGATCGGCTTCAGACCAGCAATAGCGTTCTTCTTTACCTTTTTTAACCAAGTATAAAGGAGGTTGAGCAATGTATAAATACCCTTGCTCAATCAAAGCACGCATATAACGGAAGAAGAAAGTTAAAATCAAGGTACGAATATGGCTACCGTCAATGTCAGCATCCGTCATGATTACCACTTTATGGTAACGCAACTTGGTCATGTTCAATCCTTTTTCGTCTTCAGGTGTGCCGAAGCTTACCCCTAAAGCCGTGATCATATTTTTGATCTCTTCGTTGTCGTAAATTCTGTGTTCTTGAGCTTTTTCAACGTTTAAGATTTTACCTCTTAAAGGAAGAATTGCTTGGAAAGCACGGTTACGGCCTTGTTTGGCCGATCCACCGGCTGAGTCCCCTTCCACCAGGTATAGCTCACAATTAACAGGATCGTTATCGGAGCAATCGGCAAGTTTACCAGGTAAGCCAGTGCCTGACAGTACATTTTTACGTTGTACCATTTCTCTTGCTCTTTTGGCTGCATGACGCGCTTGCGC
>JBEAZU010000020.1:0-3308 GCA_041169945.1 Bacteroidota bacterium | reverse complement strand
AAATACTAGGTATTAAATAGGCTCTTCTTAAATTATTAAGGAGAAATAATTTCTGTTGGGTGAAACTTTTAGGGTGCATTTGATCGAAAAGTGCGTTCAAACTTTGCCATAGGGCAGCATCACCCGCTTGAAACTTTATAGGATCAATTTTTTTGGCAATACAATATTCCTCAAAATCATTCATGAATGCTTGTCATCAATTCTAGTTTCAAATATAAGACAAATAATGATAAAGTGCTTACCTAAAATCAAGTTTTGAACAATCATTTGCCGTTCTAAGAAAGGCTAAACCTTAAACAGTACCGCGCTATGGCAATGGATTAGAGGTTTACTTTTTGTTTACCTAGGCCATTATGGGTATTTATTCAACTGAAGCAATGTTTTTATACTTTGATGGATTTAATTTGAGTATGCATTGATTTTATATCGTTCATCTTTTGGAATCTTATAAAGTAGCGTTAAATTTGCTTTCTCAGAAAATTGAAATCTGAAAATAACCTTAGCAATATTAAAGTATAAACATAAAAATGATGGCAAATTCTTACGATGTAATAGTAGTTGGTAGTGGCCCAGGTGGATACGTGGCAGCAATACGTGCTTCTCAGTTGGGACTTAAAGTGGCGGTTGTAGAAAAAGCAGAATTAGGAGGAATTTGTTTGAACTGGGGTTGTATTCCAACCAAAGCATTGTTGAAAAGTGCTCAAGTTTTTGAATATATCAACCATGCGAAAGATTTCGGGATTGACGTAAAAGAGGCCCATGTTGATTTTGGTGCCGTGGTAAAACGTAGCCGTGATGTGGCTGCAGGCATGAGTAAAGGTATTCAGTTTTTATTGCGTAAAAATAAAATTGATGTCATTGCTGGTGCAGGTAAATTAATTGGGTCTAAAAAATTGATGGTTACCGATGCGGCAAACGTAAGCACTGAATTTACAGCAAACCATATCATTTTAGCCACAGGCGGTCGTTCTCGTCAGTTGCCTAATTTACCTATCGATGGTAAAAAAGTGATTGGGTATAGAGAGGCGATGGTATTAGACAAACAACCTAAAAAGATGGTTGTGGTAGGTTCTGGCGCCATTGGTGTAGAGTTTTCGTATTTTTATAATTCAATTGGTACAGCAGTAACGATTGTAGAATTTATGCCTCGTATTGTTCCTGTGGAAGATGAAGAGGTATCTAAACAATTAGAAAAATCATTTAAAAAATCAGGCATTGAAGTGCTTACCAATTCTTCAGTTGAATCCGTAGATACTTCTGGTGACCAGGTAAAAGTACATATCAAAACCGCTGCTGGCATGATTACCATTGAAGCAGATGTGGTGCTTTCTGCTGCGGGCGTTGTGACCAATATCGAAGGCATTGGCTTAGAAGAGGTGGGCATTGCGACTGACAAAGGGAAAGTATTGGTTGATGATTTTTACCAAACCAATATTCCTGGTGTATATGCCATTGGCGATATTGTGAAAGGTCCTGCTTTGGCACACGTGGCTTCTGCCGAAGGAATTATTTGTGTTGAAAAAATTGCAGGACATCATCCTGAACCATTAAACTATGGTAACATTCCTGGCTGTACTTATTGTTCTCCAGAAATTTCTTCTGTAGGGATGACCGAACAACAAGCCAAAGATGCTGGTTATGAATTGAAAGTAGGTAAATTTCCTTTTTCTGCTTCTGGTAAAGCAAGTGCTTCGGGCCATAAAGATGGTTTCGTGAAATTGATTTTTGATGCGAAATATGGTGAATTATTAGGCGCTCACATGATTGGGGCAAATGTAACCGAAATGATTGCAGAGATTGTGGTGGCTCGTAAATTAGAAACTACTGGTCATGAAATTATCAAAGCGGTACATCCTCATCCAACCATGTCTGAAGCAATTATGGAAGCTGCTGCTGAAGCCTATGGCGAAGTAATACATTTATAGAATAGCCTTATTCAAAAAAATGCTCCTGATTTAATCGGGAGCTTTTTTTTTGCCATTTAAAAGGGTGAAATAATGTGTTTATCAAAGTACAGGGTACAAAGTACAGAGTACAGGGTATAGGGTACAGTGTAGATAGGTGTTAATTCCTAAAGGTCAGCGCCAATGATGTTATCTTTTTTGGACGTAGTGTTACTAAGCCCTACTTAGACGAATATTTATGGGTAACAAGAATTCAATATTCAAAATTAGTGCTAGATGATTTTCTGTGGGAAATGATTAATTTGTTTACTTCTATTTTTGAAATGAAATGTAAACCAATCACTTAAAATTCCACGCAAAGGGCGCTAAGTATTCCACGCAAAGGCCGCTAAGATGCATGAACACAATATTTTACTGAAATTACAATCCTTTAGACGATAAAAAATCAATCATTTAGCTTGATTGTCCTACCATACCTTTGCGCGCTTTGCGTGTTTTTTCCTTTGCGCCTTAGCGTGAAAAAAAAATATAATTCCACGCAAAGGCCGCTAAGATGCATGAACACAAAATTTTACTGAAATTACAATCCTTTAGCCGATAAAAAATCAATCATTTGTCTTGATTGTCCTACCTTTGCGCGCTTTTCGTGTTTTTCCCAGGACAAGACAGGGGGAATATTAATTAACTCGACCCAAAGCAGAATGCTGAACTACACAAATTAATATATCTTCCTTACTCATAGTATTTCATCTAGTGCCTTAAAATTCAACATTCAAAATTCAACATTCAAAATTTAAAATTCAACATTCCACATTCCACATCTTTTCAGTGAATTTATCTTTCAATAAACCTTAATAATTCTATCATTTTCCTATTTTTGTAATCTATCATTGAGCCATTCAAATTCATCGCTCATATATTGCTAAATTCGAAGATACATGTCAATTTCAAAAACATACAATCCTAAAGAGATTGAAAACAAGTGGTACAGCTATTGGTTAGAAAATAAGTTTTTTCATTCTACCCCAAATCCTGCTAAAGAACCTTTTACCATTGTTATTCCTCCTCCCAACGTCACAGGCGTATTGCACATGGGACACATGTTGAACAATACCATTCAAGATATTTTGGTACGTCGTGCGCGTATGTTAGGGAAAGAAGCTTGCTGGGTTCCTGGAACAGACCATGCCTCTATTGCTACAGAAGCGAAAGTGGTGGCGATGTTAAAAGAAAAAGGCATCAACAAAAAAGACCTGACCAGGGAGGAATTTTTGAAATATGCTTGGGAATGGAAAGAAAAATACGGCGGCATTATCCTCGAACAGCTTAAAAAACTAGGCGCTTCCTGCGATTGGGACAGAACCCGTTTCACCATGGAAGACGATATGTCGGACGCGGTAATAT
>JBEAZU010000019.1:0-12498 GCA_041169945.1 Bacteroidota bacterium | reverse complement strand
AAGACTACAAACTTAGTGTTGAAAACCCAGAAGCTTTTTGGGCTGGTGTGGCTGACACTTTTACATGGAAAAAGAAATGGGACAAAGTTCTTGAATGGAACTTTACTGAACCTAAAGTGGAGTGGTTCAAAGGCGCCCAATTAAACATTACAGAAAACTGTTTAGACCGTCATTTAGCTACCAAAGGCGACGCCATCGCTTATGTTTGGGAATCAAATGATGTGAATGAAGCGAATAGAACATTAACGTACAAACAACTTCACGAGGAAGTTTGCAAGTTTGCCAATGTACTTAAAAGCAATGGGGTAAAAAAAGGAGACCGTGTATGTATGTACATGCCGATGGTGCCTGAATTGGCCATCGCTTGTTTGGCGGCTGCACGTATTGGAGCGATACATTCCGTAGTTTTTGCAGGTTTTTCTGCTCAAGCTTTGTGTGATAGAATTTCTGATGCAAAAGTAGAAGTCGTAATTACTTCAGACGGAAACTTCAGAGGCAACAAAGATATTCCTGTAAAAGCAATTGTAGACGAAGCCATCAAAAACCTTGATTTCGTTCGTAAATCTATTGTTTTCAAACGTACTGGTGGTCCAGTGATCATGAAAGAAGGTAGAGATATTTGGTGGTCAGACGAAATGGCTACAGCCTCTCCTGTTTGTGAAGCAACGCCTGTTGACGCGGAAGATCCATTGTTTATTTTGTATACTTCAGGTTCTACCGGACAGCCAAAAGGGGTAGTGCATACCACGGCTGGTTATATGGTAAGTACATATTATACTTTCCTAAATGCTTTCCAATACAACGAAGGAGAATTATACTTCTGTACTGCTGATATTGGATGGATTACAGGTCACTCTTACATGATGTATGGTCCTTTATTGGCTGGCGCATCTTCTGTGATGTTTGAAGGGGTTCCTACTTATCCAGACGCAGGAAGGTTCTGGCAAATTGTTGAAAAATTAAAAGTAAATATATTCTATACCGCTCCTACTGCAATTCGTGCATTGGAAGCCTTTGGGTTAGAATTTGTAAATAAATACGACTTGTCCTCTTTAAGGGCTTTGGGTTCTGTAGGGGAACCAATTAACGTGGAAGCATGGAATTGGTACAATGACTATATTGGTAAAGGCAATTGCCCAATTGTGGATACGTATTGGCAAACGGAAACAGGTGCTTTTATGATTACTCCAATCGCGGGTATCACACCAACCAAACCAGCGTACGCAACTTTACCACTTCCAGGAGTACAATTGGCCATTATGGATGCGGAAGGTAAAGAAATTTTGGGCAATGATGTAGAAGGAAACCTTTGTGTGAAATTCCCTTGGCCATCTATGATCAGAACCACTTATGGTGACCACGAACGTTGTCGACAAACATATTTCTCTGCATATCCAGGATACTATTTCACTGGTGATGGTTGCAGAAGAGACGAAGATGGATACTATAGAATTACAGGTCGTGTGGATGATGTAATCAACGTATCGGGACACCGAATGGGAACTGCAGAAGTAGAGAACGCCATCAATGAACATAAAAATGTCATTGAATCTGCCATCGTTGGATATCCTCATGATATCAAAGGCCAAGGCATATACGCTTATGTGATTTGTGACCATGTGCCTGAGAATGCAGATGTACTTAGAAAAGAAATATTGGATATTGTGACTAAAATTATTGGTCCAATTGCGAAACCAGATAAGATACAAATTGTACCAGGTTTACCAAAAACACGTTCTGGTAAAATTATGAGAAGAATTTTACGTAAAGTGGCTGAAGGAGATGTGTCAAGTTTAGGAGATACTTCTACGCTTTTAGATCCGTCAGTGGTTGATGCCATTGTAGAAGGTGCTTTGGTTCCGATTAAACAATAAGCATATAGAGTATAGAGTATAGAGTATAGCGTTTAGCGTTTTAAAAAATGCACCCTAAGGGTGCATTTTTTAATTAATCTGAATTGGGATTTTATTTTATGATATAGTGTTACAAACGCTGAACCGATAAACTGACAACTCTAAACCGACAACTAGCAATGAAGTGGCTCCTTATTATACCTATTAAATTTTATCAATGGTGTATATCACCTTTGTATCCAGCAACTTGTAGGTTTAGTCCAACCTGTTCTGCTTATTGTGTGGAAGCCATAACAAAACATGGTGCAATAAAAGGGAGTTTATTGGGAATTAAGCGTATATGCAAATGCCATCCTTGGAGTTCCAAGCATGGCATAGATCCCGTTCCTTAAACGGGTAGCGTTATAAACGATAAATGAGTGTTGGGATTCTGCAATATTATACAATAGGAACTAGCACGAAATGACGATTTAAAATAGCCATGTGTTGTTTACTAAATTTTTCGTAACACCAGTTTTTTAATTCTAAAATATCTGCTGGAATTACTGAATTGATTGCTTTACGAAGTTCTTTTTCAAATAAATACCTGTCGAAACTTACTTTTTCAAGAATTACTTTAATGTATTGTATCATAGCTGAATATATTGGTTATGAGGAAAAATTACATTTACAATTAACCTGTTCAACGACACATTTTAGAATTAGTTACAGTAGTTAGCAAAAAAAAATTAAATTTGTTGAAATAAGATTTTATAAATCAAATACCATACATTGAAATTGAAAAAATATATTGTTTTAGGACTGTTATTGGTATTGAAATCATGGTGCTTTGCGCAACAGATTTCTGTAAAACTAGGCAATACTACTATCATAGAGAGCGATTTTTTTACGATTACCTTAACCGTAAACAATGGGAAATTAAATACCTATAGCAATTTCCCAGAAATTAATGGTTTTTCTAAGTATACGACCATTTCAAATGCCAACAATGCTGCAGACAAATTTGTCAAACCATTGATTATTACCCAACAATATACCCCATTAAAAACAGGAAAATTTAAAATCAATGATTTCACGATGAATATCAATGGGGTGATTATTCCTGTTAAAGGTTCCAACATTATAGTAACAGCAGATGAACGAATAATTGAACAAAAAAACAAAGAAGCACTTGAAAACGAAAAAAAACTAAGACAATATCAGTTACCTGATGAATTATTATCACTTAAAGAACCGTTTTTAACATTGTTGAGTAATAAAAGCAGCGTATATGTGGGAGAGGGGATTACCCTAAGCTTGCTTTTTTGTATCCCGGAAGGGAATAAAACGGTATTAAAATTTCATGAACTAGGACCACAGTTATCCGAATTAGTTAAAAAGATTAAACCAGAAAATTGTATCCAACAAAGTGTTTCACTTGATAGCATTTCACAAGGAACATTAAATCAAGGCAATAAAAAATTCAGTTATTTTAAACTTTACGAAACATTTTTTTATCCAATCAATGATAAAAAAATATTGATTCCAAGTTTAAGTTTAACCCTACAAGCATCCAAAAAAGCAATACTCAAAGAAGAAGAGATAAAGTCAAATTTGGTTACATATACTTCAAAACAAATCCTTATTGACATTAAATCTTTACCACCACATCCCTTAAAAAACATGGTATCAGTTGGTAACTATCAATTAAAAGAAAGCATATCAACAGTAAAATTAAAAACAGGAAAAAGTTTTACTTATACATTTACAGTAGAAGGAGAAGGAAATATTACGCAAATCAGTAAACCCAATTGGCCCAACTCTCCCAATTTTGAAATGTTTGATCCTGAAATTAAAAGAACAAGCTTTCAAGAAAAAGACAAATTAATGGGCACCTGTGCTTTTAACTATTTTATTATCCCACATGAACCTGGTGTTTTCAGTATGAATCATTTTTTTAATTATATCTATTTTAATATAGACAAAGAAAAATATGACACCTTACGCTCTTCACTGCAGCTGCATGTGTATGGTGAAAGCAAGCATAATTTAGGTGTTTCCTTAAATTCAGGGGATGGATTTTATAATTTAATAGCAAATGAAAATAATTTTTTTATTAACAAAAACACCAAAGAAGTTTATATCCTACTCGCAAAAGTGTTTATTCTTGTACTTGTTGCATTTCTTTTAATCTTATTGATAAGAAGATAAGTAATACAATAACAAATTAGGAATTAGTAGTGTATTTAATTCATTTTTTAATATTTTTGCTAAAGTGTGGCAATTTTAAATGGCTATGCTCCCAACAATAATTTATCTGAAATGAAAAAAACGCTACTTATACTGATCTCCTTGTGTACTTTAGGTTTGAATATTGTCTTTGCTCAATCAGCAGAAGATAAAAAACTCAAAAAAGAGTGGGCAAAAAAGGTTAAAACAATGGATCCTTTAGAAATCAAAAAACTAATGGAACAAAATGATGAATTGTTGGCAGAAAAAAACACCTTAACTGGTAAAATAACCAATCTTGAATCTAAAATTAAAATTAAAGAAGAACTAAATAGAAATCTTGTAACAGAACTTGATAGCTTAAAAGCGTCTAAGACAAGTACAGCAGAATCAGCCGTAAGCAATGTGGTGGTTGCACCCAAAACAACAAGCAAATCAGCTCCTGTTGTTACTGCACCAATCAATACTGCTGGCGATAAAACCTACAAAGCTGACAAGTTAAATTATAATGGTGTAATATTTAAAGTACAAGTAGGCGCATTCAAGAACAAAGATTTATCGAAGTACCTGGATAATAATAAAAATTTTAGTGGTGACACCGATGCTGATGGACAAAGAAAATACACCCTTGGTTTATTTACTGATTATTGGGAAGCCGATAATTTCAAAAAATTATTAAGAGAAATGGGTGTTAACGATGCATGGGTAGTGGCCTACAAAGCTGGCCAAAGAACAAGTATTAAAGAAGTATTAGAAGGAGCTGTTTCTGAATAATAGTTAAGATTGTTGGAGCTTGATTGTTAACTAATTACTGGTGAACGTGTAAACGGAACACTTGAATCGAATAGCAGTTTATAGGTAATATGTGTTTTACATATTTTACCTCCCGCTGACTCTGCTACATGCATCATTTTGGGATTAAAATCCCCAATCCAATTCATTTCAAAATCAGTATATTTTGCATTGGGTTGTACCACCTTTGCTGCAGCCATCACAATTGCCCCCTCAAGGCCTTTGCCTTGAAATTCGGGAATAATACCAAAAGCTACCCCAAACATTTTCTTACATGTTCCCCTCCATTGATGGTACAAAAACTTAATTTTAGCGACAATATCCCATTTACCTTTGAGTTTACCATTTAAATGTTTCACAATTTGATTCAATTCAGGAATCATAATAAAGAAACCTACAGGTTCTTGGTTATAATACGAAAACCATACAATCTCTTCATCAAGGATAGGTTTTAATTGTTTCATAATACTCATGGCTTGCGCTATCGGCATTTCACGAACACCCGCATGTTTAACCCAGGCTTTATTATAAATATACCTAAAATCTTCGGCGTACTTTTCGAGTTTGTTTTTTCGAATGTGTTCAAATTTATAATTAGGATCTCGGGCTATTCTAGCGGCTTTGTCGGCATAGGAGCCAGGCAATGCACCATCTACTTTACGGTGATAAGTATACTGCTGAAAATAGTCCTTAAATCCATAATTCTCAAAAAAATCTTTGTAATACAAGTGGTTGTAAGGCATACAATAATTGGGTTCAGTAAAGCCATCTACCAACAAACCCCACCACTTGTCTCTTTCCCCAAAATTAATAGGGCCTTCCATGGCTTCAAAACCTTGCTGCTGTAGCCAATCTTTGCAGGCATCAAATAATATAAAGGCAGCTTCTTGGTTTTGTATACATTCAAAAAAACCCATTCCTCCTGTATTTTGAGCTGAGGTTTTGGCAGTTTTTTTATTGATAAAAGCCGCTACACGACCAATGGTTTCGCCATCATTATTCACAAGTATCCAACGAATACAAGAACCATGTCTAAAAAATTTATTGACTTTACTATCAAACACATCCTCTATATCAGAAGTGAGTGGTTGTATCCAATGATGATCATTTTTATACAGTGCAATAGGTAAATGATTAAATGCTTTGATGGTATTGGCATTATTTACTTCAATGATTTTCATCTTTATGCTATTTAACTAGTACTATAAATGGGATAAACAAAGGCAATATGTCAAGCATCAATTGCATTACAATAATAAGTAAATTGGAACAATGACTTAATAGGCTTTTAAGCTTAAGTCCAAACTTTTCACCGCATGTGTTAAAGCCCCGACTGAAATGTAATCAACACCTGTTTCAGCAATTCCAACAATGGTACTTTCATTGACACCACCTGAAGCTTCCGTTTCATATTGCCCATGAATCAAAGCAACCGCTTCCATAAGCAAACTGTTATCCATGTTATCAAGCATGATGCGTTGCATGCCCCCAACAGCCATGGCCTGTTTTACTTCCTCTAAATTTCTGGTTTCAATTTCGACAGGAAGGTGTTTGCCGGTTTTTTGAAGATATGCTTTTGTGTTAGCCAAAGCTTGAGCAATACCACCAGCATAATCAACATGGTTATCTTTCAAAATAATCATATCGTATAAACCATAGCGATGGTTATGACCACCACCGATGATGACTGCCCATTTTTCCATCATCCTAAAATTAGGGGTAGTTTTGCGGGTATCTAATAATTTGGCTTTGGTATGGCTAATCATTTGTACCATTTCATGGGTTTTGGTGGCAATGGCTGACATGCGTTGCATACAGTTCAATACTAGTCTTTCCGCTTTTAAAATAGCTCTTGCATTGCCTTCTACAGTAAAAACAATGTCGCCATATTGCACAGGTTTGCCATCTTTTATAAAAGGCTTAAATTGTATGGCTGGATCTACTTTGAAGAATATTTTTTCAGCAAGGTTAACCCCTGCAATAATGCCTTGGTCTTTTACCAACAAATGCGCTTTGTTTTGTGCCTCAGCCGGAATGGAGGCAAGAGAAGAATGGTCTCCGTCTCCAACATCTTCGCTCAGCGCTAAACTGATAAAGCTGTTTAAGGATATTTCAGAAATGTAGTCTAAATTATTCATGATGGGGTAAAAATAAAGAAAGGTGCCGAATAATCAGCACCTTTCTTTATTTTTTACTACTAAATCTAAATCACTCTTTACTAAAATCTACTGTGTCAATTAAATAAAATCCTTTAAACATTTTGATGAGGATATATACCCTATATTCACCACCATTATAAGTATAACTTCCAATAGCATATTTAATTCCTTCGTCTTTTGAAGTGCCTTGGTGTTTGATAACAAAGTCTTTGTATGTATGTTTTTTGAAAAAATCATTCATTACAATTTCAGACTGTATTTTATTATACTGAGAACGCTCTCCATCAAAACTTATTTCTACAATATTGTTGAAATTTTCAACCAATAATTTAGAATTTGATGTTTTAAAAGCTGTTTTTGTTTTAGTTAACAACTCCTCTTGAGCACTCACCATGCTAACCATATTGAAAAACAAAAAAGCCAATAAGAATGATTTCTTGAAATTCATGTTAGTAAGTTAATGGTAAAATTTTAAGCAAGCATCGTGCCAGAATTAGCAAAATGTATTTTTATTTTTTAAAATGGCAAGTCGTCGCCTGCTTCTTCAGTAGCAATAGACGTTGGTGTGAAAGGCTCGCCTGCAGCAGCAGAAGCATCCCCTGTGCTTGAAGCGACTTTGTCGATTCTCCAAACATTTACATTGGTAAACCATCTTTCTTGGTATTCTCTTGATTCAATATTAATATGAACAGTTACTTGTTGTCCTGGAGTTAATGTTTTAACAATAGGTACCACTTTCTCATTCATAGCAGATACACAAATTTTTCTTGGATATTGCTCTTCAGTTTCCACTACAAATTCTTGTTTTACCCATGCTTTTCCACCTGCACTAGTTCCTGATTGTTCTGCTAAAACTTTGAATACTTTTCCTGTAATTTCCAACGCCATTGTTAATTTATTTATAGTGTGTTAAGATAGTGAATAACTTCTACTGATTAAGATGTCTCTTTTTACAAAGGTATAAAATTCATTTTCAAAAATTACTTCTGATGAAATCATTTCTTGAAAATAATTTTAAACGCAGAGCGCTCTCCTTACTTTTTCAAATCATAATTGGCCAAAACCTTTATTTTGATGATTTCAGCAACTTTTGAAAAAACAATGGTAGGTACTTCAATTTTATAATCGGCTAATGCCACCTCAAAATTGCTTTCAATCTTTATTTTTCCTTTTGAAACCGTAAATTTACCCGTCATGGTTTTAAGTTGGGTAACACCATGAATAGTTAATTTGCCTGTAGCGGTAACCTCATATACCCCATCTTTAGTCAAATCAACACTTTCATTAACCTTGCCTTGAAAACTCGCTTTGGGATATTTAGGCGTTTCCATGTAATTTTCATTAAAATGGTCTTCCATTAAAGCATTAGGAAATTTAAATTGTATGATTTGCATTTGAAAAGCAAGTTCATTGGTCGTAGCATTGTAGATAGATGTTGCTTTTTTATTTACCGCGGAAATATCTTCCATGGGTGTACTTGAAAAAAAAGAAACAATCCCTGTGGTGGTACTATAAAGTTGTTGGGCATAGCTATTTACAACCGCAAATAGCATGAGCAATAGCATCATTTTTTTCATAATCATTTAAATTATTAAGTTAACATTATAGTAAAGGCAATTCAATGAATGATAATATCCTTATTTGGTTGAATGGATGAGATCAATAAGTTCTTTATAATTAATCTCTCCTTCCATAAAAGCTCTTTTATTATTAGTGGCATTGATTACCAAGGTGGCAGGAATAGAACCACCCCAACGCCTGTCTACACGAGGCATCCATAAGGCATAATTGGTATTATTAAGCAAGTATACCGTTTGGGTCAATTTTTTCTTTGCTAAAAAGGGAATCACTATATCGTCAACATTTTCAGGCTGATCAAGGTTAATAAAAGTTATATTAATGTTGCTATGTATAGAATCTTTAGAAAATTTAATAAAGTGAGGCAATTCTTTTACACAAGGTTTGCACCAAGTGGCAAAAAAATTATAGACATAGATAGAATCGCTTTTACGATTTAATAAAACCTCAAAATCTTTTAAATTAATGACTTTTACGGACTGACTATAAGTACTTGTGAAAGTACTGCCCCAAATAAGAAGCAACAAAAAGAAATATTTAAGCGAGTTCTTTATCATTGTTATTGTCAATATATGTTTTTTCATAAATGCTTACGGTTAACAAGAAGAAGGAAACTAAAAATGGTCCATATACGATACCAAGTACCCCAAAAAGAGGCAGACCAATAACCACGCCAATAACAGTCACTAATGGATGTGTATCGGTAAAAGTTTTGTTGATATAGAATCGGATGACGTTATCGATGGTAGTCACAAACATAAATCCCCAAACAATAATGCCAATACCCGCAGTAAAATCGCCATAAGCCATGGCCATAACCCCTGCAGGAACAAATACAATAGGAGAACCAACAAAAGGTAGAAAAGAAAGAAATACAGAAATCACCCCCCAAAATAAAGCATCTTTGATACCAAAAATCAAAAATCCAATGGCGATTAAGGAACCTTGTACCACCGCTATAAAACCTTGTCCAATAATATTAGAACGGGTCATTTTATTAAGTTCTCGACCAAATTTAATACTGTTTTCTCTCGAGAAAGGAACATATTTGATGAGTGTTTCTTCAAATTTGGCGTAATGATAAAACATGTAATACAGTACAAAATACATGAGTACGATAATTAATAAAATATCAAAAGTACTCGAAAGCACAACTGTAATAGTGCTAATACCCCATTTTCTTAAATTAAAAAGGGTGTCTTGAATCAATTGAGGATTGCTGACATATTTACCCACAAACAATTCTAATTTGTTGGCAATCATCATCAAATGAGTAGGCTCATTGTTAATTTCTTTTACTTTATCCACCAACATCCAACTAAAGGAAGTAAGGGGTAATACAATCATGATAAAAGACAAAAAACAAGTAAGAATAGACGCTACAGATTTATTAAACTTAAATTTACCAATTAAAATAATGTACACAGGTTTAAACAAGCAATATAAAATTACAGCACCTAAAGCTGCGGAAAATATATTCCGTATGGCGTAAAGTAAAAATCCCGACAAAAAAACAAGAATAGCTAAAGTAAGGTACTTACGCTGGGTACTAGAGTATATGTTTAACATTATTTCTTTTTATCAGGCTTGTATTTAGAAGCTTCAAATATTTTTTTGACATCGTTGTTTTTCATAAGCGCTTGAATTGAAATATCAGGATTTTCGGTCCTGTATTTTTGAATGATTTTCCAACCTACCCAACGACCAATTCTGCCCGGACATTTATCTCCAATTTCATACGTCTTAGGGCTTTCACCTACAAACTTATTGACAGTAAAATGATCTGTTTTAAACAGTAAATTATTCTGAACAAAATTGGCCCAAATCACACTTTCATACGTATCACAATCAATTACTTCTTGTTTATCGTATCCCAAAATGATGGTATCATTGGTACAAGGCATCATGGTTTTAACAAATTCATAGGATTTGCCATAATAAAGCATTTCAGCCAATAAGCTTTTGTCGAGCATATTCACTTGATTGTACTTTTGTGATACCAAAGCTACGATAATAGAAACCAAATATTGTTTTTGGTACCTTTTTAAAACATAATTGGGAATATTGGGGATATAAGTTCCCTTTGGGCCAAGGAAAAAATCTAAACCGATCACAATTAAACTATCAGATACATACAAATCGTTGTTGAGGCCTGTAATGATAGTTTTAACTTTGGGAATATAGAAATCAGGAAAATGGAATTTAATATTTTTAAACGCATCTTCTAAGTCAGCTTCAATGTCTTTCATGTCCCCAAAAACGGCTTGGGTCTCTTTATACACGGTATCCAAACCTGGATGGTTTAGGGTATTGTACAATGAATTCACTATTAAAGAATCTGTAGGGTATTGATTTAAATTAAAAAACTTATTGGCTAATAATTTGTCTTTTTGTAGATACGCACGAATTCCTTCTTTGGATTTATTTTTAAATAACTCATTTTCAATACGTTCTATTTTTACCGATGCCTTTATAGCCGAAACATCTGGTGCGTCTTTACACGCCTCTTTTTCCCCACAACCAAAGAATAATAAAGAGATTGTTAAAAAGCTTAGAATTTTTTTCATTTTCATATATATTTACGCACAACAATATTATTAAAAAAACTGACCACAATGAAAAAAATACTCACACTTATTTTAGCAACAATAATTTCAGGAAATATTTTTGCTCAATTGAAAGCAGGCATTAAATTTTCTCCGACCTTGGCCATGAATACGGTTACCGATAATTCAAGTTTATTGGATGGCATCTTTTACAGTAATAACAGTCTAGGTTTAAGGTATAGTACTGGTTTAAATTTAGATTTTCATATTAACCATTCGGTTGCTTTTGGCACAGGGCTATGGTTTACCGTAAAAAGAGCAGGTTTTAAAACTTCTTATAGTGATAAAGGGGTAACTTTAGGAACAATAGATGAAATTTACAATCTTCAGTATTTGCAAATTCCACTTACCTTAAAAATGTTTACCAATGAAATAGCTGACGATATGAAATTGTATTTTCAGTTAGGTCCTTCTATTGATATTAGGATTAATGAGAAAATAATTAGCGATAACCCTGCCTTAAAACGCTTTTATCCAACCGCACATTCTCCAATTGAAGGCGTAGATAAGTCAGTATTTTCTTATTTAGACTTCTCTGTCATTGGAGGTGCTGGAGTAGAATGGCAAATGGGAGAACATACCGCTGTATTTGGAGGTTTAAGTTATAACAGAGGATTGTTAAACACTTTTAATCCAACATTAAGATGGTTAAAATCAACAAGTTATGTAAATGCTGATATTAATAATAAAACCAGTGCCATATCGCTTGACCTAGGCATTAAATTTTAACATTCAGTTGATAACCAATACCTTGAAACCCTTCTTCATAGAAGGGTTTCTTTATTTCATAGCTTATGCAAACAAATAAAGGTATCGTATTTTTTGATGGGGAGTGTGGCTTATGCCATTCCTTTGTAAGGTTTATTCTTAAAAATGATACCAAGAATCTTTTTCTTTTTGCCCCTCTTCAAGGATTAACCGCCAAAGAAAATCTTGGAAGTTTACCCCAACAAATTGATTCTGTCATTTATGTTGACGATTTTCATACGTATATCAAATCAACTGCTGCCCTTAAAATTGTGATGGCACTTGGAGGTAAATGGAAAATTGTGGCGATTTTAATGCTTATACCACCATTTATAAGAGATTATGTGTATGATGGTATTGCCAAGCGTAGAAAAAAATTGTTTTCACAAAAGCAGTATTGTTCACTAGGCGATGAAGTTGATTTAGCCAAATTTTTACCTTAGTGGAGTATTTAATGAATACAGCACCATGAAATAAATGACAATTCTACCGTTAAGAAATTGTTTTTTAAGTAGATTTATTGGTAATTTGCTAAAATCATGCTTTGGATCATGC
>JBEAZU010000018.1:0-5133 GCA_041169945.1 Bacteroidota bacterium | reverse complement strand
TGGAAAGATTAAAAAATAGTAAACCTTTGCATTGTATTTTGAAATATTGGCTTCCACTGTATGTTATTAGAAATTTTATTTGAAGATGAACATTATATTGCCATCAATAAGCCTCATAACTTATTGGTGCACCGCACTAAAATTTCGGAAGAAAAAGAAGCCTTTGCATTGCAATTTTTAAGAGATCAAATTGGTAAAGTTGTGTATCCTTGCCATCGCCTAGATAGTAAAACCGCAGGCGTTTTGTTGTTTGCTTTAAGTCATGAAGCGGATGTTGCGATGCAAAAACAATTTATGACCCAGCAAACCCATAAAGAATATATGGCTATTGTAAGAGGTTATATTCCAGAAGAGGGGGAGGTTGATAAGCCTTTGGCCAAAGAAAATGGCAAATTGCAAGATGCTTTCACTTCTTACAAATGTTTACAAAAAACAGAAATGAATTTTGAGGTGACGCGCTATCCAAACAGCAGGTATTCTTTGGCATTGTTTATTCCCAAAACGGGCAGAATGCATCAGTTAAGACGACATGCAGCGCATTTAAGACATTATATTTTAGGGGATAAAAAACATGGCGACAATACCCAAAATAACTATTTTGAAAAAGAACATGGCTTTTATGACATGATGCTGCATGCCTATCAACTTTCCTTTGTGCACCCATTTACCAATACATCCATTACCATTAAAGCACCATTTCAACCTTCTTTTATTGCGATGGGTACTTTTTTGAATTTAGATTTGTCGAAGTATTAAGGAGAATACGAAGTTTTGATTTTACCAATGGTATACAATGTTGCTATTTAAATGATAATAAATAGCCTTTCGCTAGGGTTTCAAATGTTTTGATTTGTGTATCAATCCAATCTTGGTCTTTACCCAATTCTTTAGCCATCAGCGAGGCTACGATGGGGGAGACCTCTATGGCCGCTTTGGCATCGAGTAGTAAAAGCCTAATTCTTCTAGCCAAGACATCTTCTACTTGGATGGCCATTTCATGTCTTACCGCCCAAATGACTTCTGCTTTTACAAATGCATAATTGGGGTGTAATTTTTCTGCTAAAATGGGGTCATCTAGGTATAATAATTTTATACGGCTGGCATCTGCGCCATAGCCATGTAAATGGTCTGATTTGTCTATATGGCTTGTATAGCCGTGAATGGGGAAATCTTCGGTTTTACAACTTGATGGATTTAGTTTTCCTACCACTATGGCTTCATTGACGGTATCTTCCGCCATGCGACGATAGGTTGTCCATTTGCCTCCCGTAATGGTTACTAATCCGCTTGGGGAGACAAATAATTTATGACTTCTAGAGATTTCTTTCGTGCTTTTTCCTTCTTTTTGTGGACGTGCCAATGGTCTTAAGCCACTAAATACCGACAAAACATCTGCTCTGGTGGCGTTTTTGTTGATATATTGGTTTAAGGTGTTTAATATAAAATCAACTTCTTCAGGCAAAGCCCTCGGTTCCAATGATTCCTTATCAATTAAGGTGTCGGTGGTGCCAACAACCAATTTATTGTGCCAAGGAATTGCGAATAAAACCCTCCCATCACTTGTTTTTGGAATCATCAAGGCATATTCTGTTGGTAAAAATGACCGGTCTAATACAAGGTGTGTGCCTTGACTTGCCCTTACCATTGGTGGTTTGCCTTTTTCATCCATCCCTAAAACATGGTCAACAAACACGCCTGTTGCGTTAATGACAACTTTGGTTTTAAATTGATATGTTTTACTCGATTCTTTATCGAGGGCATGTACAAGGTTTATATTCCCTGTATCATCTTTGCCCAAATTGGTTACTTGCATATAGTTAAGTACATGCGCACCATTTTCTACGGCCGTTTGTGCCAGGTTTATTCCTAATCGTGCGTCATCAAATTGGCCATCGTGGTAAACAATGCCATTTTTTAAATTTGTTTTGTTGATGCCAGGCAAAGCCCTTAAGATTTGTTTAGCGGTAATAAATCCCGATTTTCCTAAACTTAATGAACCCGCCATGAGGTCATATATTTTTAAGCCTATGGTATATTTTACAGCATCGAACCAACTAAAAGACGGGATGATGAAGGTTTGGTTGTCGGTAACATGAGGGGCATTTTTTAACAATAAACCTCTTTCATGCAAGGCTTCTAAGACCAAATTGACGTCACCCTGCGCCAAATACCTCACCCCACCATGTACCAATTTAGTACTTCTACTGGAGGTGCCTTTGGTGAAATCAGCTTGTTCTAACAATAAAGTTTTATAGCCTCTTAATGATGCATCTACAGCGATGCCTAATCCTGTCGCACCACCACCAATCACAACGATGTCCCAATCGGTGTCATTTTGGTCTAAAAATAGTATGCTTGATGCTCTGTTCATTGATTTGAATGATTAAGATTTTTAAAAATACCTAACGTAGGCTAGTTGTTGTTCGTGTGCTACTTGATAAGTATAAGTAGTTAAATCTTCATTTAGCATCAAAATCTTGACTGCTGAAATTGTTTACGGTATACACCAATGTAGTGTTTTCGTTTTTTATGATTTATTGATCCTGTTATTTATTATTCAAATTATTATTGCTTTTTTATCATTGTTTCTGCTGTGGTGTTATTAGTTGGCTAAATTTTAAACATGTTTGACCCGTTTTTTTTAACGAAATGAAAACTTTAACTTTTATTTGGCGTAAAAAAATAGGCTGTTTTATTTATCAATATCAATAATTGAATTCTATATGTTTATTAAATTTCTTAAAAATTTAAGTGTAATCAATAAAATTTTATTTGTTATCACACTAAATATTCCCGTTTTTATCATCCTCAGTTTAATGTGTTTTCGAGGATTGTCTGATACAGAAGTAATTAAAAATCAAATTGTTGAAAATAGTGAAGCGTCTGTGAATCAAATGACAGCCGACATGATGCGTAATGCTTTAAGGGCTGATATGTATGCTGCTTTATTGTTGGATAGTGGCGATACCAAAAATAGTGAAATGATTTTAATGGATTTTAATGAGCATGTCTCAATTTTTAAATCTTGTTTGGCATCGCTTGATAATTCCAATGTGAACGTCATTATTAAACAGCAATCTCAAAAAGTAAGGGGTCCTTTAGACGATTATATTGCCAATGTTTCTAAAATTATCAACAATGCTTTGGAGGCGAAGGTTGATTATCAATCCACAGCAGGTAAAAAAGAATTGGAAGAATTTAAAATTGTTTTTGATAAGTTGGCAGTTGAAATGGACGCATTGACGAGTGTAATCACGGATCAAACTGTTTTAATTCAAAATCAATCTACAGCAGTAATGAATACGATGAAAATTACTATTTTAGTTTTATTGGTGGTGATGATTATTTTTTCAGCTGTCGGTGTTTATGTTGCTAAAATGATTTCTAAACCTATTTCCTTAACAGAGGACGTATTGTCGAAACTTTCGATGGGTGAAATAACGGCTGTTGTGGCGGTTGATTCGACCGATGATACTGGTAGAATGTTACATTCATTGAATACCGTTATTTCAAATATGTCAAATGTAAAGGAATTTGTAACGGCTGTGGGGAATGGTAATTTTGATAATCAAATTACGGTTTTTGAAAACCAAGGCGATATTTATGAGTCTTTAGCAAAAATGAAAAAAGACTTAAAGTTTACCGCAGAAGAAGACCATAAACGTACTTGGACCACAGAAGGATTAGCGCATTTTGCAGATATATTGAGAGGGAATGCCAGTAATGTTTCAGATTTGGCTACCACAGTTTTGACAAATTTAGTGAAGTACTTACATGCAAACCAAGGTGGTTTATTTGTAGTGAATGATATGAATCCAAAGGATTGTTTCCTTGAATTAATGGCTTGTTATGCTTGGGATAAGAAAAAACATCTCAATAAGCGAGTTGATGCAGGGGAGGGTTTGGTTGGACAAGTATGGCAAGAAGCCGAATTGATTTACATTACCGAAATTCCCGAAAATTTTGTAACTATTACGAGTGGTTTAGGCACTGCCAATCCTAAGTATTTATTAATTGTGCCTTTAACAGTAAATGGGGAAACTTTTGGGGTTATCGAAATAGCAAGTTTTAAAAATATTGAAGATTATAAAATTGATTTCATCAAAAAATTAGCCGAAAGTATAGCAACGACGCTTTCTGGAACTAAAATCAACGACAAGACTAAAATATTATTAGAGCAATCTCAATCGCAAACCGAACAAATGCGGGCACAAGAAGAAGAAATGCGTCAAAATATGGAAGAGATGCTTGCCACCCAAGAAGAAATGGAACGCAAAGAAGCGGAGATGCAGCAAATGGTAAATAAGGTGATGCAACAAGAACAAGCATTGAAACAAACTTTAGAGGAAGTACAAGCTACTTCAGATGAGTTAGAACGTTCTAATCATCAAATGAAAATATTAAACGATGAAGTCACCCTGCGAGATTTCGTATTTGGACTAACCACCATTTTGTCTGAATCAGATTTGTTTGGAAACGTAACTTACGCCAATCAAAAGTTAGTGGATGTGTCTAAATATAGCATGGCAGAAATTATGGGGAAACCTCATAATATGTTCAGGCATCCTGATATGCCTAAAGAAATTTTTAAAATGATGTGGGATACTTTACAGGCAGGCAAAGTATTTAAAGGTATAGTGAAAAATAAAGCCAAAGACGGAACTCCTTATTGGATAGACGGTTGTTTTGTGCCTGTGAAAGACGATAATGGTGTAATTGTGAAGTATATTGGTGCAAGGTATCATATTGCGGATGCTGAAATAGCGCAAAAAATGTACGATGAACAAATGAAAAAACTGAATTTATAGCCCTGAGTTAGGTTGTATTTGTCTTTGAATCAGTGTTTATTAGGACAACAAAATAGCCTATAAAGAAGTCAAACTTTTCTTCTTTATAGGCTATTTTGTTTGAATGTAAAATGTTGTTAATTATTTACCAAAGGGAAATTTAACCCTGCAGACCAAATTAATTGAGAAGACCAAAATGTTTGTTCGGCTCTTCCTGCGCCAAAAAGTTTAATGTTGGTATAATCAGCAAATGCACCTTTGGCGGCAAATTCTATAAAGAAATATTTAAAGAAATCATACCTCAGTCCCACACTTGCCCCAAAGCAAATTCCTGAAATTCTAAATG
>JBEAZU010000017.1:0-4891 GCA_041169945.1 Bacteroidota bacterium | reverse complement strand
TATTCCTGAATATGAAATTCTTGATTTCAGTATGTCGTATGAATATAAAATATTTAAACTAGAAGGCAGCATTAACAATGTCACCAATAGCATGTATTTCACCCGAAGAGCGACAGGGTACCCTGGTCCAGGAATTTTACCTTCAGATGGCAGGAGTTTTTATGTGACCCTGCAGGTTAAGATTTAACTAGGGTCTGATGAGTAACTCAAAAGCAACAGGTAGGGAGTGTTGAGTGTTTAGTTTTTAGTGTTGAGTAAAGTCGAAAGTGTAAAGTTGACAAGTAGAAAGTCGAAAGTCGAAAGTTGAAAGTTTAAAGGGATGATGCCCAAGTTTACCAATCATATTTCTTTTTTAAATACGTTGGGTGGATGATGGTAATGACGCCAGGAATGATTTCATAAATTCTAAAAAATACACAACCAACCAAAAATAGAGGGACTTCAGGTAATGAAATATCCAAATCTTGCTTGTTTTTTGTGAGTACATACAAGTCATGTACTATTCTTCTTGCTGCAATAATAAATGGAAATGCCAAACCGAATTTCAAGTATTTAGTTTCTGGTACAACCCCTGTGGTATCATTACGGCTTACCATAACCGCATCGTGTCCTGACCTAAACCTCATTTCAAATTGGTTGATTAATCCTTCATCAAAATGTACGGTTGCTTGTTTGGGATTGTATACAAATTTGTAGTTTTTTGATTTCAAATCGTTGGATATTAGGCTGCTGCCAAAATATCTTTTTCTTCTATCGTCGTATTTGAATTGGTCTACAATGGCTCTGCTGAAAGCAACATTATTTTCAGCAAACCTATTGGCTTCTCCTTTGGAATTGTTATAAATATCACCGAAACTAAAAATGCTGAAAAGTCTTGATAACCAACTTTCTCTAGAGTATCTTGTTTTTCCGGCAACGAAATCAATTCCACTTCCTAAGGTGTCTACAATGCTTTGGGCCCATCCTAAACTAGGAATGCAATCGCTGTCTAAAAGGGCTACAAAGTCACCTTTGGCAGCTTTGAGTCCAAAATATTTTAAATTATTATAGCTTGAATTTTCAACTAAAACCAATTGGTGTTGTGGATAATTGGTATTTAAAAATGAAATCATCTCTATTGATGTAGGATCAATGGCAATTAATATTTCCATTTTCTCCTGCGGATAGGTTTGTAACTTAAGTTGTTCTAAAACTTCTGCCAATTTGTTTTTAACTTCTTTCTGGGCATTAAATGTTTCTAGTACGATTGATAATAAGGGCATAAAAGCATTTGTTTTAAGAGTATAAATATACTATATAATTCAGTTTTTTAATGTTTAATTCTAGTTCAAGATAAGGAATTCCTGTTGGTAGAAGATTATTTAGACTAAATACTTTTGGATAACAATTGTTGATACAAGGTTAAGAAATTATTTGCACAAATGGTTTCAGTGAAATAAGTTTTAGCCCTTTTTTTGCCTTTTTCTCCCATTTCTATGGCTAGGTTTTTATTGTTAAACAAGGTCAATAGTTTTGTTTCTAGTGCTTCTTGGTTGTTGGCATCAATTAAAAAACCAGTTTGGTGATCAATGATTATTTCTGCTAATCCGCCACTCTTGCTTGCAATCACAGGCTTTCCCCTCATCATTGCTTCTGCAGCTGTTAAGCCAAAACCTTCTTCCCATCTGCTTGGTACAACATGTACCCAGGCCTCTGATAAGGATTCGTCTAATGCAATTCTTGTTTTTTGACCAATTAATCTAATGTGATGTTGTAAATTAAGTTGCAAGATTTGTTTTTCAAGTGCTGGTTTTTCTGGGCCATCTCCTGCAATAATTAAGGATGCTTTGGGATATTCTTTTACAACCTTAGCAAATGCAGCGATCAAAATATCGATTCCTTTTTCCCAACTTAGCCTTGAAGCGCAAGATATGGATGGATATTCTGAAAAAGTTTGTTCAACTACACAGTCGGGTACCCCATTGTAAATGACTTCAATTGGTGCTATTTGATGTTGTAGTAAATGGTTTTTTACGGAATTACTGTTGGCTACAATAGCGTTAAAATGGTTTTTGTAGGCATGAAAAAGTTTGTTTTGAAATATCAATGACACCCATGCCGGAGCAGAAAGACATTGATTGGTAAAACATTTAATCCCCACATTGTCTTTGCAAATGGTATTGTTGGGTAAAAGTTTTGAGCCTTTTGGACAAACAGTTTCTAGCCATGTGGCATGATAAACAGTTGGTGTATTTTTCAACAGCGGTAAAATACTAGGTGAAATTTGAGTAAAAAACATGCGAATATGGACCACGTCAGGTTTGAAAGATTTTAATACTTTATTCAATTCCCAATAGGCAGAAAAATTAAAGGCACGGTTTAAGGTTCTGAATTTACCCAATGTGCCAAAGCAGTGGTAATCAGAAAAATTGTTTCCATCTTTGCTTGCTGCATTGGAAGAAAATATACGCACTTCATGACCTGCTTTTTGAAATTCATTTTTCAATGTTAACGTCATTAATTCAGCTCCGCCAATTGGTGAATCTGTGTCGTTTAGGAGCAGTATTTTCATTTAATTAAAATATGTTTTTTTGATCATCAACTTGAAGATGTCTCAAATAGGTATGGATATAGGGTCTTGCATTATAACCTAGTCTTGGATTTATTTCAAAAATCTGTAGTTCATGGTCTTGTATTTTAAAGTCGACACAACAAAATCCGTTGTAATCGATAGCTTTTAAAATGTTTTCAATGGTGCTTACATGTTTTGGCGCTAACGTAACTTTTCTACGGTACAAAAATGATGTTTTTAAAGCTATGGGTGTTTGGGTGTCGTATTGAAATTCTATACAAACGTAGCTAACTATTTTGTTATCAATTACTAAGGGGTGGAATGAATATTCTTTGTCTCCTACAATATATTCCTGTGTATAATAGCTTGGGTCTGACAATAAAGTGGTGTTTTCTTCTAACTCACTTGTATTGGAAATAAAATAGGTGTTTTTTGACGAATGGTCTATTTTTTTCTTCAGTACCAATGGGAGATTGTTGACACCAATTTTAGGGAAATTTTTTGCATAAACTGTTGACGTAAAATGATTAATTAAAGCAATTTTGTCTTCACATAAAGCTACGATGTTTAAATGGGGGGCAAGTATTTGTGCTGGCTTGTAAAGATTTCTGGCTAATAAATTTTCATAATGACTAATGGAAGAGCAAATAATCATGTCATCTTTGTGTACGGCATTGATATTGTCAATCGTACAAAATGTTAGCTTATAAGGAAATAATGCTATGGTAAAAGAGGCATTTTTACCTTGGTGAGCTTGGTAAATCATTTTAAACTTCTTGGTTTGTTTGGGTAACGCGCGTGCGAGCAACAATTCTTTAACATAAAATATTTGATCATTCACAATTGCCTGTATTTTGATCACCTGGATTTTTAAAAAATAGTTGAACTTGATATTGTTAAGCCATAAGGCATTGAAAATTTGTACCATAGAAAAGATAGTAGTAATTAAACAGATGATTAAAAAGGCATAACTTATATATACGATAGGGTAATTGTAAAATAGTAAGCATGAACAAACAATCGTAAATGTAATGGCTGTCAACACGGAGGTTATCAAAATGAGTTTTCTTTTATTCAACAAAAGTTTATGAACCTGAAATATTGCATTGAATAACATTAAATAACTACCGGTTAAAATAGGCAAAGTATAATGGAGTGAATCTTTGAATTTTTCATTGTAAATTTTAATTAAAACAATTTGAATGAAGTGATTGGCGGGCAATAAAAAAAGACTTCCGAAAATCATTAAAAGTACTGTTTTTAGGAGAAAAGGTCTTAAGCCTTCCAGTCCATTCTTTTTAAAAACATTTGCCCGTTCTGAATATAACATTCCTCCTGCTACACCAACTAATAAGCTGAACATCAGTTTGATTGAATGTGCCGGAGAATAGATGGCGGCTACCGTTGGCCCTTTGAAAAAGTTAATCAACATCACATCTACAATGTCAAATATTCTTAAAAATAAGGTTGAAATAATTAAAGGAATAGCAAATTTGAATACGGGAATTACCGCCTTTGTGAATTTGAAATTGAGTAAAAAACCTATTTTTGAATAATAATAGGCCAACGTAAAAAACGAAGATAAGGTAATGGCAACAATACAATTGATATAATTGGCTTGCCAGGATATCAGGCTATAGATGAGAATTATTTTAGAAAAATGTTTGATTAAATTGGGTAAAATGATGGCATCCGTTTTTAAAATTACAATAGCAATCTGGCGAAATCCATTGTTAATGGCACTTATAAAAGCATAAATACAAATTAATGGAAAGGCGATGTAGAGGTTGGGTATTTTTAAAAAGTAACGACATGCCGGATAGGATATGACCATCATTGTTATCATGACTAATCCGGTGATCATATATAAATGCAATACCGTTTTGCTCGTTTTTAATTTTTTGTCACTGTTGTTGATCTGGTATAGTGAAGCCCTGCTTAAACCTCCTATAATGATTACTTCTAACCAAGAAATCAGTAAACTTAAAATGGCATAGGAGCCATAATCGGCAAGTGAAAGTTTATTGCTTAAAAATGAAGCAGTAAAGAGCATAAATATTACGCCTATTATTTCTATTCCATAACTGCTGATAGATTTTATAAAGAGTTTTTTCAAACGAGTAATGATTATAATGGCTGTTTATGACTAAATTCAAGGGTTTAATAATAATGATATACCAAGCCGTGCAAATATATTGGTAATTTATCAATTAATGATTTGGGTTGTTGATAAATAAGTTTTTACGCTTAGTTTTATTAGTTTTTGAAATATAAATGGCCCTCTTCTACTAGTTTGATTATTGACATATTCCTGTACTTTTATGCCGAGGTATACAGGAA
>JBEAZU010000016.1:0-8286 GCA_041169945.1 Bacteroidota bacterium | reverse complement strand
AAAAACAAAACACTGTTTGAGCCACACGATTATTTTGTATTTCCAACAGATTTGGGGGCGAGTTTGTTTTGTTTCAGCGTAATGGAGCAAATTTTAGCATTTTTTATACAGTCTTGATTTTTTTGGTTACTTTTTTCATCAAGGAAAAAAGTGACAAATATTAGAATGAAAGTAAAGATTAATAAGTAAACGAGTTTTTCAGCAAGCCCTAATTTAGCTCAATTCAACATTGATTTCAGCAGTCTACCTCGACTTAATCGTAAAGGTGATTCTACCTTCCGATCGAGAAGGCGCCATGTTGCCATCGGTTTTAGAAAAAGTCATCCCCATTACTTTAAGCCTGTATTTATTAGCCAAAGATTTGTTGATGGTCGACTCAATAATGTCCACATCTAAAATTTCTCCTTTTTCATCAATGGCTACTTTAAGTACCACCTTACCTGCTTCCACAGAAATGTCTCTTACATCTGGTGCGGCATCCCATTGCCATCCAGCCATGTCTAAACCTACACCACCTTCTCCTTTGCCATTGTAAACGCCATTCGGATTTCCTTGCGTACCTCCAGGAGTGCTATTGCCTCCGCCAGCAGTGTTGGTTTTTTTGTCAGGATTGTAGACACTATTGGGATTAGAAGCGGTAGTGGTTTTTTTGGTGTCTGTTTTTTTGATGGACGTTTTTTTCTCCGTTGTTTCTGTTATGGTGCCTTCCCCATCAGGATTCGTGATGGCTTGGGCTTGTGATTCGGGAGTTGGTGTTGGCGTAGCCTCTTCAGGCGTTGGTTCGTTTTCTGGAGAAGGAGGGGTGTTGATTTGTTCGTTCGACTCTCCACTACCAGTAGCATCATAGCCTAGTCTAATTTCACCATATTGTGGTATAGGAGGATTGGGTGCTTTGTATACAAAAACAAAAAAACATAAAAGAAATAAAAGAGCATGGATAATGATTGACACCGCCATGCCAATAATATCATTTCTCCTTTCCTCTTTCGATTGTACAAACATTATTCTTTTGGTTTAGTAGCAATAGACACTTTGGCTTTTAAAGCCGTTGCAATGTCTGCAACATTGACTAAATATTCTACAGGTACCGTTCTGTCGATATGTAAAACTACCAGGTTTTCAGCTGTCGGAGCCCCCGACAATAAGGGTTCTAAATCGGCTTTCAGATTCGCTAAAGTGGTTGGTTTGTCGTTGACCATGTATTGCAAATCAGCCGAAATGGTAACGGTCACTTTTTGTTGAATAATGACCGGTTCTTTGGTTGTTGGCAAACTCACCGTTAAGCCTGAAGGGGTAATGAAAGAGGAGGTAAGCATAAAGAAAATCAACAACAGAAATATTAAATCTGTCATTGAGGCCATGCTAAATCCAACTTCAATTTTATTTCTTGAACTTAAATTCATGTGATGTTTATTTAGTTTCTTGCAATAGGTCTAAAAATTCCACGGAAGCATATTCCATTTTATGGGTAATTTTTTGCACACGCGCAATCAAGTAATTGTACATCATGTAGGCAGGGATACCCACAATTAGTCCTGCCGCAGTAGTCACCATCGCCTCATAAATACCGCCAGACAATAATTTGGGGCTAACGGATCCTTCTTGTTGGGCAATAGCGATAAATGCTTGAATCATCCCTGTTACCGTACCTAAGAAACCCAACATCGGTGCGCCACCAGAAACGGTTGCCATGCCTGCGAGGTTTTTTTCTAAGTTATAGACTTCAATTTTACCTACATTTTCAATGGCTGCTTCAATGTTTTTGATGGGGCTTCCAATGCGTGAAAGCCCTTTTTCAATCATTCTAGCTACAGGCGTTTCTGTTTGGTTGCACAATAATTTGGCGCCATTCAAATCACCTTCCAATACCAATTCTTTAATTTTATCTATAAACGGTTGCGGATCTTTGTCTGCTTTTCTATAGCTTAACATTCTTTCCACGAAAATATAAATTCCCATGACCGATAAAATGAAAATTGGAATCATGAAAATTCCACCACTCATGACCAGGTCTAAAATCGTTACCGATTGATCAACTGCTTTAGCGGCTACCGTAGCGGTTGCAACGGCGCCTTCTTCACTGATTTGTAATAATTGAACTAGTAGCATATCAATAATTTAATACCCAAATGGAACTTCCGTAAAATGATTTATAACCTTCTAATTTGATTTTAGCTTGTTCAGGTTTTTCAAATTCTCCCAACGTTACCCTGTATAGTTTGATGTCTCCGGCAGGAATAATTACATGAGATTTTAAACCTTCACTTTTAAGTATTTTTTGCATCTGTAAAGCATTTTCCATGACCGTAAATCCGCCAACGATGATGTACGATTTGCCCGTTTTCTCGGTCAATAAGCCATCTGTTACTACTGTTGGTTTTGGTGCTATTGGTGCTTCCACTACTTTTGTAATGGCTTTACCTTCTTCAATGTTAATTGTTTTCGCTTCTGCAGGTATTGGGCTAAGCACTTGTTGCTGTGCCTGGGTTTTCATTTGTTCGTCAATGATGGCATCTTCTAATTTATCCTCTTCTATCAAAGCCACATTTGGTTTTTTGTAAAGCAAGGCTGGATTAGGAAGGTCATTGGCGTCAATTAAAATATGTTGTTCGGTTGACGTATAAAATGGATTGAAAGAGCTCAACTCTTTATTGCCTTTGTTCATATACAAAAAGGTCATAGAAGAACCTCCAAGAATGAAAACAGAAAAGGCGTATACCCCTAATCGTACCAATTTATGGCTCGATTTGGTTTTGGTAATCAATTTTTCAGGCAGCCTGTCTTTGAGCTGGTTAAGTTTTATTGGCGCTTGACGCAATGATTTTGCCGCTACTTCGGGAAGACCAAAACTTTGAGACAGGTAATTGATGTGGTGGTAGGGTTCAAAGTAAATTTGATATTCTCTGTTTAAGGAAAAAATGCCCACTTCCTCAAAGTTATAGTACCTGTCGTTGTTGATTTCACCCATGATGATGGCAACGTAGTCATCAATCAAAGCAATCGCTTCTTCTCTGGTGATTTTTTCTTTCTCCACCATAGCGGATACCAACAACCAATCATTTTGTTTCAATAAACTATTGAAAGCAATTTGTTTAGATGGTGGTGAAATGAAGTTTTTTACTTTGTTTACTTCTGCTTCTACATAATGCGTAATGAACCCACCAAAAGCAGGTACAATCACATATTCGTTTTCGAACAGAAGTGCTTTAATATGTTTTTCTACTATTGACATTAAAATTTATAAGTAATTCCGAGAATTAGATTCAGTCCTTTGTTTTGATAATATAAATATCGCTGATATTTTTGAGCAAATAGATTATTTACTTCCAAAAATGCCGAAAACTTTTCAGAATATCTATAATCTGTACGGATGTTTACGTCAAAGATAGCATTTAAATTTTTCTCCTCCTTTGTTTTAAAATCTTTGGCAACAATTCCAGCCATATTGTATACATCGGCATAGAATAATATTTTGTTTTTTAAATTATAGGTGGCAAAGATTTGAGACGTAAAACTAGGTTTTTGCCAAGCCTTTTCAATTTTAGAGGTTTCATAACGATTGAATTCTCCTTTTAGGCCTAACCTGAATTTTTCGTTTTGGTTGTAGGTTAATTCAGCTTTGTATTGAAGCAAGGAGGTGTTGCCTTGGTCATATAACAATTGAAATTTAGAACGGTCTATGCTGTCATTGACATAAAATAGCATGTTTTTATAATTGCGATACGATAGCTTCGTGGCAAAAGTTAGGTTTTTGAGCAGGGCTCCTTTTAAACCTACATAAAAGTCCATTTTTTTGTTGGTATTGAATAGGTTGACTTGCGGGGCTATAAACATATTTTGTTCTACCACCGATCGCAAGGTGTTTTTTTCCATTCCACCATCAAACCCTACTTCTGCGATAATTTTATCTTCGATCAAATCACGTTCGGCGGAAATTAAAGGGTAAAAGTGTCCGTTGGAAGTGGCTTTGGTGGTGTCATTTTCATACGTGAAATCAAAACCCGCTTTAATCTTTATCTTGTTAAATGTTGTGGCATATTGTGGTCGTAACACCAGCATGAATCGATTTAAGGAACCTGAATCAGCTCTTTGGGCTATAGATAAATTGGCGGTTCCAATGATGGCTTTTTCTTTGTCGATTTCGTATTTGGGCGTAAAATGCAAGACTACTTCGTTTTCACTTGCTTTGTAATGGTCGCTTACATAAGCATATTGTAAACCTGTTTTGAAATTGAATGCTGTATTGTTTTTGGCGGATGTTTCAAGCAGGGCATTTGCCATTACTTGGTTGTATACTTGTTTAACGGCATTCGCAGATGGTTCCGGGAATCCAGCGATGCGTTCATATCCGTAAAAATTGACACGTCTTCTGAGGTATGCTAAGCTTCCAGTGAAGGTGTAGTCTTTCATGAAATACTTGCCCCAAATATCCATTTCATTGTTACTGTTTCCTGCATTACTGACAGGACCATTGGCGGAGGACAAGTGTTTGAGCCGAGCCCCATAAACAAAGTTTTCATTTTCTTTACTCGCCAAAAACACATCCAGGTAAGGAGTAACATAATTGCCAAAACCAGCCTTTACATAATTTCTCATCACAGGTTTAGGTTCGTCGGGTTTTACCCCTAAAATTTTAACTTTGCATTCAATGTCTGGTACAGTTAATTTATAATCATTGAATTCATAATTTTGGGTTTCAAAATGTTCTTTTGGGGCTTGTATGTCTACTTTGGCAAAAGTTCTAAAAGCGGGTGGGAGCGTGTTGACACGGTCAATTACGACAATGAAATTGGCATCTTTGATTTCTCCTTTTGTGGTAGCTGGATCTTCCCAAGGGGTTTGTTGGGCCATTACAGGCAGTATTGCCAACACTTGGAGCAAAAGCAATCCATATATTTTTAGCTTAGTTCTCATGTGCTTATTTGCTTTCTGGGTTTGCGCCTTGTGATTCAATGGCAATGATTTGGTCTAATTTGTCTGAGGCTAATTTGACCATCTCTGCATCTTTTGATTTGGATATAATAGAATTTAGGGTTGTTTTTGCTTGGAAAATTTCCTCCAATGCGAGGTAGTTGTCGGCCACCAAGAGCAGTGATCGCAGTATCCAACGGTCAAATAATTTAAATTTATCGGTGAGTTCAAAGAGTGTTTCTAAAGATTGTTTGTAGTTTTTTTGTTTGTATGATATGCTGGCCAGTAAATATTGTGCTTCTGCACCAGAGGAATCTTTGGCGCTATTGGCCGCACTAATTAAGAAATCTGCTGCCGTGGCAAAGTCATCTTTCATGTAAGGAATTTTACCTAAATAAAGGTTGGCCTTATTGGCAATATAGCCTGGTGCACCACCTTCATTCACGATGTTGTTGGCATAAATTAAGGCGGTGTCTAAATTTCCTAATTCATAATAACATTCCATCATTCCTTTTTGAGCATTGAATTTGTCGCGTTTGCTATTGCCCGCTACATTGTAGAGCTCATTATAATGACGTGCCGCTTCTTTGTATGATTTGAGGGTAAATTCAATGTCCCCCGTTCTGCTCAATGATTTTGCCCTGAAATTACTTTTGCCATTTTGAATGACTTGTTCAAATGCTTTTAAAGCCTCTATTTTATCATTGTTTCTAAAATTGGCTTCTCCAATATAAAAGTAAGCATCTGCTAAGGCGTTGGTCGTAGGATAGGTAGCAATAAAGTCTTGGAAGGCTTTGATGGCTTGAGGGTATTTTTGCTTGTTGAATAAGGTTTCTGCGTTTTTGTATTCTAGGTCTGCGAATTTATCGTTTTTAGGATTGGCATTTTTAATTTTGGTGTAAATGTCGTCGTATTCACTTTCACGGTTTGCTGACACCAAAGAGCTGTGTAATGATTCTAGGATATCTACCGGGGAATCAAAATAGGTAGGGAAATCATTGACAATTCTTTTGTAATCCTCAATGGCTTCTGCATAATTTTTAAGGTTATTATTGGCCAAAGCCCTTCTTTTGAGCGCTTCGGGCAAATATAAACTTGGCGATTTTAAATTGATCACAGTGCTGAAGCCGTCAATGGCTACGGCATAACTGCCATTTTTTTCAAATTCTAATAAAGCTTTATGGTACAAGGCATCATCGTAATATGCGGCATTTGGATAATTGCGCATCAGCTCTTCATATACCGATTTAGCTTCTGCTACCTTGTCAGAGATTTCATACATCAAGCCTTTTTGAAATAATACATAGTCGACATCTGCACGCGCATACGTAGTGGCTTTGTCATACACCCGAAGGGCATCGTCATATTGTTTGTTTACATAATAACAATCTGCCAAGCGAATCAAAGCATCCGCATAGGTTTCAGGATCTAAATTTGGATTTTGATTTTCAACATATTCTCTG
Organism: Bacteroidota bacterium; assembly: GCA_041169945.1. Taxonomy (GTDB): domain Bacteria; phylum Bacteroidota; class Bacteroidia; order Cytophagales; family UBA9547; genus CALPQG02. The sequence continues at coordinate 1,912 of JBEAZU010000016.1, read as the reverse complement.
AAATGTCTGCTGGCATTGTCATATTTTTTGGTGTTAAAATAAGCATAGCCTATGCCATACCTGGCTTTGTAATATAGTGGATGTTGGTCGGCTTGTGCAATTTTAAATACATTGGCATAGCTTTCAATGGCGTCGTCGTAGCGTTGACCGATGGCATATATTTCTCCTTTATAAAAATGACAAGCAAGGGCGATGTTGCGGTCTACGTTTTCGTACAATGATTTTTGAAACATCGCCACGGCTTCAGGATATTTATCATTGTTGTATAATTCTACCCCTTTGAGGTAAGTGACACGTTGGTAAGTGCCAATAATGCGAGGTGTTTTAATTTTTAATCCTTCAATGTAAGCAATGGCTTCCATGTAGTTGTTAGAATGTAAATAGGCTTCGCTGATCAATTCGTTGCTTTCTGCCACATGTTTGCCTTTGGAATATGTTTTGACATATCCTTTTAAAATGACGATGGCTTCTGAAAAGCGTTCTAAATCAAATTTTACTTTACCTGCATTAAAAATGGCTTCATCTTGTACGGTTGGGTCGAAAGGCATTAAGCCGGCTTGTTCTAAAGCGGCATAGGCAAAGGGTTTATTGTTTAATTTTACATAAGCCATGCCTAAGTAATAAGAAGCGTATTGCCCAATGGTATCGTTCAGGGAATTGATTTTTTTGAAGTATTCTATCGCATTGGTATTGTCATTGTTATAGTAAAAACAATACCCAATTCTATAGTTGATGTCTGCGCGCAGGTCTTTGTCTATTTTGGAGACATAGGTTTTGAAATGGCTGAGTGCTGCTTTGAATTTGTCTTTTTTGTAATAAGCTTCTGCTAACAAAAGGGTTAATTCATCCGCTGATTTGATCTCGGGATTCGCTTTTAAAATTCTTTCCGTATAGGCGATTACGGTATCGTATTTTTGTTGTTTGTTGTATACGTTGGCCACCATGGCGGGCACCAAGTATTTAAAGGCGTCGTTTTCTTCTGCTTTGTGCAAGGCAATTAAGGCCGTATCATAATCTCCTAATCTGTAAAATACATAGCCTAAATAGTAGTTAGCGGCATACGTGTATTTATGCTCCTTGTCTTTTATTTTGGTAAAATATTCTCCTGCTTTTTCAAATTTCTTTTCATTAAAATAGGCATAGCCTAATTTGAAATTGCGTTCTAGGTTTTGGTCTTCGTTTAATAAATCAGGATTGATTTTTTCAAATAATTCAATCACTTTTCGAAGTTCTTTTTTATTAAAGTAGTAGGAGCCCAGTTCATAATTACACCAGCTTGCCATAGGATGGTAAGGGTATTGGGTGGTGAAATGGTGTAGGTTATCTATTGCGTCAGCGTTTTGTAAACGCAAACCACAAAAGGCGATGTAATATTCTGATTCTACTTTTTTATTAACATCTGACACGTTGGCTTGGGCAAGGTAACGTTCAAATGCCAATCGTGCCGACGCAAATTGCTCTTTCTGGTACAACTCGTAAGCAATATTGAAATGCTTGTCGGGGTCTGTTTGAATGAGCGTGTTTTGTGCTGAAGCAAAAATTGAAGTGAATACGAATAAGAGTAATAATGTCAGATTTTTATGCATGACCTAATGCGGTATTTTCAACAAATATAACAGCTAATTAACTTTGAAAAAACATTATTATTGTTTTTTGTAAAAAAACAATAATAATGTTTTGACTTAAAGAAGGCTAAGTGTTGAAAATGCAATGATTGCATTTAAAAATAGAAAAATGGTACATTAGACTTAGTCGTCTAAATGGTCATCTTTTTCATTTTTGTCGTCATGGTTATTTTTACCACCTTTTTTTTCTGCTCTTTTTGCTTTTTGTTCAGCCTTTAATTGTGCCCATTTGCTTGCTTGGTCTGGCGTAAGAATGGCTTTCATTTGAGCATCAAAATTGTCGCGAA
>JBEAZU010000015.1:0-13695 GCA_041169945.1 Bacteroidota bacterium | reverse complement strand
GTATTTTATACCGAACAAGGGTTCCAAAATTATAGCTACTAATACCTACTGCAAAAGCAAAAGTGATTGAAAATATAAAGCAAAACAAAACCATTGGTGTTTCTCCAATAATACTAAAGGTTCGGAAAAAGCCCACTTTAATTAAAATTTGTAAGGTTAAATACAAAAACCACAAACTTTCTAACGAAGAAATAAACATCGTTAAGTTTCGCGCTTCCCAAATATAAGGCCTAAACAGAGCTACGTTAATCGCTGGTAATGCAATTTTAGCCATGCCCCCCATGGTGCCATCTTGGGCACCTAGGTCATAGGTTGAACCATTTTCTTTTTTGCTCACATACATTACCCATTCAGAAGTAGTTTTTGTCGTTTCTGCAATTTTGGTAAGGTCATATTGTTTGTCACCCATTGTCACCATGGTTGCGGCGTAGAATGCTCCAATTATCCCAATACCAAATAGTATTGGCGTAAATACCCTTCTTACAATTAAGTTTTTGATGTCTTTCGTTTTTTGAATAAACAACCAAAAGATCAAAGCCGGCATAAAACATAATAAAATGTAAACTTTAACTTCCTTGATGATTAAAAATGATACAATTAACATTACAAATTGTATCGGTTTTCTATCTTTTCCAAAAAAGAAACTATGTAAACTCCAAAACAACCATCCCATACCGCCTATGGCAAGAGGTTCTTTTAAAACGCCTGAACTCCAAAATACCACCGAAGGAATGAAAAAGAAGGCAATTGCAAACTCTTTGAATAATTGTGGGTAATGCTTTACAAATATAAGGTACATGGCCCATAAGCCACTCAAAGCGAAGGTGCTTAGAATGAGGGAGATAGAGGTGTAGGTGTCAAATGTGAATAATGAGCATACGGCACAGATTTTAATGACAAGTGCTTCCCTTTCATGGTAATCGAAAACGAATGTTTTAATTACTTCCATTTGACGGAAATCATTAAAATCAGGGGTGAATATGATTTTTAATGCATTGATGGGGTCTTCGAAAAAATGATTATAAATAATTCCTCCACCTCTTTTGGTGTAATTAATTGTATCTCCTCCGTAAAGTACTTCATGGATAACTGCAAAGGCAATCATTGCAAAAAATTTCAAAAAAAATACTTTAGGAATTAATGCTTTTATGTATGGATTATTTGTTTTGATATGTCTTTTACAGCCCATTTTATACAAACTATACACAATCGCAAGTATGCCTGGGGTTACCAATAAATCATTCCATTCCAATATCCTTAGTAAAATCATATCTTGTTATGGTAAGCGGATTTGATTTTCATAAATGTGGTATGGTGCATTTTCCTTGTTTTGATATGGATTGGTCTATACCAATACAATACAGGAAGTAGCATGAAGAACCATAATGATATAGACACAATCTTAGTAATTTGATGAAATATGAGGGCGTTGGGGGCAGGGAATTCATTCACTTTGCCCATTTGTGGTACACCCAAAGCAAATGCGATGTCATTTTTACTTATTCTACCTTTGTAAATCTCCGCTAAAAATGGAATGCTTAAAAATTTATTATCAAATGCCCTTTGATTGCTATTGATAATGGGTTCCATATTGGGGTCATAATAATGCCAACCATTATTTACCCATGCACATAAGGTGAAATGATGGTTCCAACCCACTTTGCAAAATGGAATGCCTTTGTTTTTTAAAACCTCCATCATGACAATAGCTTGCTGACTACATGCTGCATTAGGGTATTTCATGAGGTCATCTGGGTCTACAATCGCAGATAAATCTCTCCAAATAAAATATCCCGCTAAGGTTGCGACCCAATTGTCTTGAAATCCATAATGAGAATAACCATGCCTAAACCTTCTTTTAATAATAGTGGTTATGATTTCATTATAAGCCAATGATTTAGGTTTTATGTGATTTACTCGAGCCGAATCATCAATGACCTGCATTAATGTGCCAATATTATTGATAGGATATAAGGTGTCTTCGAATTTTTCGAAATGATGATGCCCTTCTTCATTGATTAAATGAAGAGGCAATAAGTTAAATACTAAAAAGAAAACAGACAGGAATAAGAAAAGATAAATTTTCTTCCTGTTTTTTTGTTTTACGTTTATGAGCATATTTTTGAAGACATTTTGTTTGTTTCTAACCACCAATGTAAGATGATTAAGTGCCATAATTTATTGTATAAAATAGCTTCTCCAGCTTTAAATCTAGCAATAAGTTTCACAACTTCTTTGCTGTTTACTAGATTATATTTTTCTATTACACTAATTTTCAAATAATCATTAATCAAATACGCTAAATCAGTGAGTAGCCAGTTTTTTAATGGAATTGAAAAACCTCTTTTGGGTCTATCGAATAGAGATTTAGGGACGTGTTGATAGAGTACTTCTTTTAATAGGTATTTACTTGTGCCTTGCTTAATTTTAAGTGTAGGATTTAAATTTAATGAAAAATGAATTAAATCCATATCCAATAATGGTACCCTTGTTTCAAGAGAATATTGCATACTTGCGCGATCTACTTTAACCAATAAGTCATCTTTTAAGTAATGCTCAATATCCCAAAATGATTGGTTTTCAGTAGGACTAAGTTTTCGCTTGCTTTGAATGGAATTTAAAGTGCCGAAATTAAACATTGGATTAACCAGCAGTTTATTTAAATCATTTTCACTAAATAGGTATTGTTCTTGTGAAAATATATGGCTTTTAATATGTTGTTTTTGATTGTAATCAAGTAATAGTCCTGCTCTTTTCCATCGGTTGTTTAATAAAGTGGATGTATGGAATAGTGGCGTTTTTAATGCTTTTAGAATGGGATTGTTTAACCTTTCTGCCCAATTATACATGCCATAGCCCATAAATAATTCATCTCCTCCATCTCCAGCAAGGGTAACGGTTACTTGCGCTTTGGCAAGTTTGGAAACCAACATGGTGGGGAAAGCCGAACTATCGCCAAATGGTTCATCATACACCTCCATCAGGGAAGGTACAAGTGCCAATACATCTTTTTCTCCAATCATAAAAGTATGATGGTCTGTTTGGAGGTGTTTGGCAACAGCTTCTGCGTAGGGCGCTTCATTGTATTTTTCTTCATGAAATCCTATGCTGAAAGTTTTTACTTTCTTGCTGGCTGTTTTAGTGGCAATGGCTGTAACGACACTTGAATCTATGCCACCACTTAAAAATGTGCCAATGGGTACATCGCTAACCATTTGTTTTTCAATGGACTTAAATAATAAGTCTTCAAGTTGTTGTTTTGCTAATTTTTCATCACTAACCATGCTTGTACCTATCTGATCTTCTAGGTTCCAGTAGCAAATAAAATCAACAGCTCTTTGGTGTTCATTGATGGTTAGGTAATTTCCTGTAGGGAATTTGTAAATATGGTTATATATCGTTAATGGTTGTGGGATGTAGCCTAAATGTAAAAAATAGGGTACTGCTTCTTGGTTTATGCTGAGTGTTTTGCCTAGGTATTTAAATGATTTTAATTCTGAACTGAAGGCGAAATTTACCCCATCCCAATAATAAAAAAGTGGCTTAATTCCAATTTGGTCTCTTGCCATAAAAAGGTTTTCCGTTTCATGGTCATATATGGCTAAGGCAAACATGCCATTTAACAAACTTGGCATTTGGGTGCCCAATTTGATGTACAATTGAAGTATTACTTCGGTATCAGAACTTGTTTGACACGTTAATTGGTAGGTGGTTTGAAGCGCTTTGAAGTTGTATACTTCTCCATTGAAAACTATCGTATACCGGCCACAAGAAGAATGCATGGGTTGATTGGCATGGTTAGATAAATCTAAGATACTCAATCTTCTATGTCCTAGCTTTAATGTTTTACTTTTGCTTTCAAATATCCCTCCAGCATCAGGACCGCGATGGGTGAGTGTATTATTGAAATACTCAAAGTCGGTTACGAAATTTCCAATAATGCCTGTGATTCCACACATGAGGTAGGTATTGTGTTTGTTTAACTTGTAAATATATTAATTTATATGAAATTATTAAGCCTTATTAGTTTTTTCAGTGGGAATAAATAGACATTTTTGTCGAATTATGAAATTAAGTATTGATACTAATGCTTTTGATTAGTGGTAATACTAGTTTTGAGATAATGTATATGGACTTTATTTTTAATTAATATTTATTTCAAGTATTTGAAAATGAACTACCAACAAACTATTGACTATTTATACAACAGCATGCCCATGTTTCAAAGAGAGGGTACGGCTGCATATAAGATTGGTTTAGGAAATATTGAGGCTTTGTGCGCCGCTGTCGGGGATCCTCATCTACAATTTAAATCGGTACATATCGCTGGTACCAATGGCAAAGGGAGTTCAAGTCATTATCTTGCGGCTATTTTACAATCGGCTGGTTACAATGTCGGTTTATTTACTTCTCCACATTTAAAAAGTTTTACGGAACGGGTGAAAATCAATGGGGTAGAGGTGCCACAAGATTTTATTGTGGCTTTTGTGGCCAAACATCAATTGTTATTTGAGGCTGTCCAGCCTTCCTTTTTTGAATTGACTACGGTGCTTGCTTTCAGTTATTTTGCTTCTCAAAAAGTTGATTTGGCTATCATTGAAGTGGGGATGGGGGGGCGTTTAGACAGTACCAATATCATCACGCCATTGGTTTCGTTGATTACAAATATTGGCTTTGACCATGAAGCATATTTAGGGGATACCATTGCTAAAATTGCTTTTGAAAAGGCAGGCATTATTAAAAGTAAGGTTCCTGTTGTCATAAGTGAATACCAAACAGAGGCTTATGAGGTGTTTGAAACCGTAGCACAAAAACGTCAATCTCCTATCATTAAAGCTTTTGATTGCTATACGGTTAATTCCGCCGCTTTGCATTATGGTATGCTTCAAATGCATATAACCAATACCAATGCTACTGATACATTGTTGTTAAACAGTGAATTGATTGGGCATTACCAATTGAAAAATATGGTAGGGGTTTTGGCTGTGATTGATACTTTAAAATTGTTTGGTTATTTTATTGATAATAAACATGTTGTTACGGGTGTGTTAAATGTAATTAAACTTACGGGCTTAAAAGGTCGTTGGCAACAATTGGGGAGGCAGCCTCTGATTTTTTGTGACACAGGCCATAACGAAACGGGTATAGCTTTGCTTATCGATCAAATTAAATCTTACTCCTTTCAGCAATTGTATATAGTTTTAGGGATGGTGAATGATAAATCACACGAAAAAGTATTAAGTTTGTTACCCCAAAAGGCGTATTACCTGTTTTGTCAAGCGGCTATTCCTCGTGCATTAGCTGCCAATCAATTGTGTCAAATGGCTCAATCGTTTGGCTTAAAGGGGGAAGTGGTGACTGATGTAAACTTGGCAATAGCGCGTGCAAAAGCGATGGCTACTGTCAATGATTTTATTTTTATTGGGGGAAGTACTTTTGTGGTGGCTGAAATAAATGATTTATAATTGAAATTTACATGGGAAGGGCTAAGTTAAAAAGGTTTGCGGTTGTTGCTGAAAATAGAAATGTAATTGAACCTGGTAAGGATTTGTTCACTTCTATTCGTGGCCATTGGCATGAGTATTTTGGTAATCAAAATGACATCGTGTTGGAACTTGGCTGCGGAAGAGGGGAATATTCTACGGGTTTAGGGGCTTTGAATCCTGATAAAAATTATGTGGGCATTGACTTAAAAGGGGCTAGGTTGTGGAAGGGGAGTGTGGTGGCTGTTGAAAATAACTTGCATAATGTAGCTTTCTTAAGGACTCAAATTCAAAATATTGCCAGCTTTTTTGCCGAAAATGAGGTGTCAGAAATTTGGATTACCTTTCCAGATCCTCGTCCAAAAGACAGTGATGAAAAAAGAAGGTTAACCAGTCCTCGATTTTTAGCCTTGTACAGAAGCATTATGAAAAAAGGTGGGGTCATGAATTTTAAAACCGACAATCTTCCTTTGTTTGAATATACTTTGGAGGAGGTTTTTCCTACACAAGCCATTGAAAACCTTGCATTTACTAAAGATTTATACAACTCGGATTTGCTCGCTTTACATCATCAAATTCAAACAACTTTTGAAAAACATTACCTTAAAAACGGAGAGAAAATCAATTATTTAAGGTGTAAATTGGTTTAGCGTTTACGGGTAGCTGTTTTTAGGGTGGTCGATTTTAAATTATCACCACTCAATATTCGAAACCAAACACTAAAGCATCAGTTTATCTAAGATGTCTTTTGCGGCGATAGACAAAATCGTACCTGGACCATAAATGCCTATGACACCTTTTTGGTATAGGTTTTCATAATCTTGTGTCGGTACCACACCGCCCAAGATGACGAGGATATCTGCTCTACCACGGTTTTTTAACTCGTTAATAAGTGCCGGAACAAGGGTGTTGTGTCCTGCGGCTAAGCTCGAAATGCCAATTACATGCACGTCATTGTCAATGGCCTGCATGGCAACTTCAGCAGGGGTTTGAAATAGAGGTCCAATGTCGACATCAAATCCTAAATCAGCAAATGCTGTGGCAATAATCCTGGCTCCTCTGTCGTGTCCATCTTGTCCAATTTTGGCTACCAGTATTCTCGGTCTTCTGCCTTCCGTTTCAGCAAAGGTATCGGATAGCTTTTTCGCGGCTATAAAATTTTCATCCATGGCAATTTCTTTGGCATATACACCCAACATTGACCTTACTGAAGCTTGGTGACGTCCATATATTTTTTCGATTATCCAACTGATTTCTCCTAAAGTACACCTTACTTTGGCGGCAGCAATTGCAAGTGCCAATAAGTTTCCTGTACCATTAGCGGTGGCATTTTCGATTTGTAACAAAGCTTCCGCCACGTCTGTTTCATTTCTAGTACTTTTGACCTGGTTCAGTCTATCCAATTGGTTCTTTAATACTTTTTCATTGTCAATCGCCAATACATCGATGGGGGCTTCGTTTTCGAGTACAAAACAATTTACGCCCACAATTTTTTTTCTGCCAGTATCAATTTGTGCTTGTTTTCGGGAGGCCGATTCTTCGATTTTCATTTTGGGTAAACCGGAGGCAATTACTTTTGCCATTCCCCCTTTTTTTTCAATTTCTTGTAAATGTTTCCAAGCACTTTCTACCAATTCGTTGGTGAGTTTTTCCACCACATGGGAGCCTCCCCATGGGTCAATGGCTTGGGTGATATCTGTTTGGTTTTGAAGGTATAATTGTGTTTCTCTAGCCAATGAAGCGGAGTAATCACTTGGCAAAGCCATGGCTTCATCAAAGGAGTTGGTGTGTAATGATTGTGTTCCTCCAAAAACTGCCGCTGCTGCTTCAATGGCTGTTCTGGCAATATTATTTAAGGGATCTTGTGCGGTTAAACTGTATCCTGAGGTTTGACAATGCGCCCTGAGGGATAAAGATTTTTCGTTGTTTGGTTGAAATGATTGCATCAATTTTGCCCATAATATTCTACCTGCCCTCATTTTGGCAATTTCAGTAAAATGATCCATCCCAATCCCCCAAAAAAATGAAAGGCGAGGTGCAAAGTCATCGATAGATAAACCGGCTTTAATGCCTGTTCTTACGTATTCTAGTCCGTCGGCAAGGGTGTAGGCGAGTTCTAAATCTGCGGTGGCACCTGCTTCATGCATGTGGTAACCGCTGATGCTGATGGAATTAAACTTGGGCATTTTGGCTGCCGTAAAGGCAAAAATATCCGCAATTATCCTCATGGATTGTTCCGGTGGATAGATGTACGTATTACGTACCAAGTATTCTTTTAAAATATCATTTTGAATGGTACCACTCAGTTTATCGGCACTTACGCCTTGTTCTTCTGCGGCCACAATAAAAAATGCGAGCACAGGAATTACAGCACCATTCATGGTCATAGAAACAGACATTTTATCCAAAGGGATTCCTTCAAATAAAATTTTCATGTCTTCAACCGTGTCTATGGCAACGCCCGCTTTTCCTACATCTCCAACGACGCGTGGATGGTCTGAATCGTAGCCTCGATGGGTAGGTAAATCAAAGGCGACCGATAGGCCTTTTTGACCTGCAGCTATGTTTCTTTTATAAAAGGCATTTGATTCTTCTGCAGTTGAAAATCCTGCGTATTGCCTTATCGTCCATGGTTGCGTAAGGTACATGGCGGGGTATGGTCCTCTTAAAAATGGGGGGATTCCTGCTTGGAAATGTGTGAACGGCAGCTCGTTAGGGCGAATCGATGATGTTACGGGACGATATTTACTTAAGTCGGGTCTCATCGGTTTAGCTAGGTAAGGGATAAATATCGCATAAATTGTCCCAAGCTTCTGTTATCAGCTTGTTGCTGAGTTGGTCAATAAAATAACTTCCTCCAGCAACATCTTTCAATGACAATAGGCCTGATTCATTGACTAAAATATGATACGCATTTTGTATTAACCTTGTCGTGGAATGTGGGTAGGCATTTCCCAACATGATGCCATTGACATTGGCGATCATACTGACCATGAGTTGATAGGTGATGGGAATCATGTTTTGGTGTTCGGATAAAGAAGGATTGTACTTGATTTTTGTAAACACGGGCACCATTACATGGGGCATACTGTTGATGCATGGCCAAAGTCTTAACATCAACATTCTTAAAGCCCTAATTTTAGCAATTTGAAATAAATAGGCGTCGTCAAGGTGAATTTCAAATCCGTATTCATGTACATCTTGTGCATGTTGGTTACGGTCTAAAAATAATTGAATGGCGGAGCTTAAGGAAGTGTCTTCGGTAATTAAGATTGTTTTATAGGTTGGATTTTCAAAAAGCAGGCTTGTTTCAATCTTGCTTTTTTGCATTAATTGGTGGAAGGCCAATAATTCAGCTTTGTCATCATTGTCTTCAATCGTGACATAGGCATCGATTTCAATACCATGTTTGCGGTATTTTAATTTATCCAAGTCATGATATACCAATCGTTCCCAATCTTTTTTTGATTGAGCAGCAAAGGTGGCAAATATCGATTGAAGGTTGGGCATCGTTTCATGGAAGTGTTAAATGGTGAAAGAACCTTGTGTTTCATTTTTGACTATAGGATACTATTTGTCACTGATACGTTGTGCATCAACCACCGCAATAGCCGTCATGTTAACGATTTCGCGTATAGAACAACCCAGTTGTAATACGTGTACCGATTTTTTCATTCCCATCAGTACCGGTCCAATCACTTCCGCTCCTCCAATTTCTTGCAATAGTTTATAGGCAATGTTTCCTGAAGCCAAATCAGGGAAAATCAATGTGTTTGCTCCATCTTGCGCGAGTGCGCTAAAGGGAAACATTTCTTGTTGCAAGTGTGGGTTTACGGCCACATTGGCTTGAATGTCTCCTTCAATTAATAGGTCGGGATACTTTTTAACGGCTTTTGCCCTGGCATTGGCGGCTTTGGTTGGCACGTCTCCTTTGGCTGATCCAAAGTTGGAGTACGACAACATGGCAATGCGTGGTTCAATATCAAAGGTGCGAATTTTATTGGCCGTCAAGCCTATGATATCCACCAATTCATCTTCTGTAGGATTGACATTTACAGTGGTGTCGGCAAAGAAAAAGGTGCCTTTTTTGTTGATGATGATGTACATCCCGGCCACTCTTGAAACTTCTTCGGCTACGCCAATAATGTGTAAAGAAGGTAAAATTGTTTTAGGGTAATCTTTGGTAAGGCCTGAAATTAGGGCGTCCGCTTCTCCCAATTCTACCATCATGGCACCGAAATAATTCGGATCTTTAAGCAGCTTTGATGCTTCGTGCATGGTCATTCCTTTGCGTTGACGTTTTTGGAATAACTTTTCAGCATACTTAAGGATTTTTTCCTTGTCTTCATAAGGGTCTACGATGGTACATCCTTGAATGTCAAGTTTGTATTCTTCAATAATGGCGTTGATGTTTTTTCTTTTCCCTAATATAATGGGGTGTCCAATTCCTTCATCATGAACAATTTGTGCTGCTTTTAATATTTTGTAATTTTCTCCTTCCGCAAAAACGACTCTTTTGGGATTAGAACGGGATAAGTTCATCAGACGGGTAATCAGTTTTTGGTCTATCCCTAATTTCTTTTGCAATTGAATTTCGTATTCTTCCCAATTGGTGATATTGGTTTTCGCTACTCCTGAGCTCATGGCTGCTTTTGCCACGGCAGGAGAGATGGTGGTGATTAACCTTGGGTCTAATGGTTTTGGGATTAAATAATATTTCCCAAAAGCTATTTTATTGTCGCCATAGGCATTGTTTACAATTTCAGGAACAGGTTCTTTGGCTAAATTGGCAATGGCGCGAACGGCGCCCAATTTCATGGCTTCGTTAATTTCTGTTGCCCTTACATCGAGTGCGCCTCTAAATATATATGGAAATCCTAGCACATTGTTTACCTGATTAGGATAGTCAGATCTACCTGTAGCTAAAATAATATCTTCACGGGCAGCACAAGCTTCATCGTAAGCAATTTCTGGTGTTGGGTTGGCTAAGGCAAAAACTATAGGCGTTGCGGCCATGGTTTTTACCATTTCTCCAGTTAATATTCCTCCAATAGATAATCCTAAAAACACATCGGCGTCTTTCACGGCTTCAGCCAATGAATTTACATTTCTGCTGGTGGCAAAGGGTACATGAGAGGGATGGATATTTTCTCTGTCTTTTTTAATGATACCATCTTTGTCCATCATGACGATGTTCTCATAACGCGCCCCTAAACTTACATATAATTTTGTACAGGCAATGGCTGCTGCTCCAGCGCCACTGATGATAAACTTGGCTTCTTCTATTTTTTTGCCCGCAATTTCTAAGGCATTCAAGAGGGCTGCACTAGAAATAATTGCCGTACCATGTTGGTCATCGTGCATGACCGGAATGCCCATGCGTTTTTTTAATTCGGTTTCAATATAAAAACATTCAGGGGCTTTGATGTCTTCTAAATTGATGGCTCCAAAAGTAGGTTCTAATGATTGTACGATGCGCACAAATTCTTCTGGATCTGTGGCATCTATTTCAATGTCAAATACATCAATGCCTGCGAATTTCTTAAACAAGACCGCTTTGCCTTCCATGACAGGCTTGGATGCATCGGGACCAATATTTCCTAAACCTAACACCGCAGTGCCATTGGTAATGACGCCTACTAAATTTCCTTTGGCGGTATATTTATATACATTTTCTTTATTGGCTGCAATTTCATTACAAGGTTCTGCCACGCCAGGAGAATATGCCAAGGCTAAGTCGTGTTGGGTGCTGAGCTGTTTGGTAGGAACGACTTCTATTTTACCAGGTTGTCCTTCTGAATGATAATTTAATGCGTCTTCTTTCCTGATTTTAGTTGACATAGGTCTTGTGTTTGCAGTGTTCAAATTTTGCTATGGAATTTGATTGGAATTATTGATTTCTAAAGTTAAGAGTTATTCGTAGTTCGTTATTGGTTTTGAGAAAAAAATATTTTATTCTATTTCTGTTAACGTGTTTTTGCCATGCTTGAGTTACATTTATTTGAATAATTAACTCAAATCAATATTGAATATGAATTGTTTTGTTGAATATTGTAATCTAAAAATCAAGTAGCATAAAAATGTTGAATATTGTATTAGTAGAGCCTGAAATTCCCAATAATACAGGGAATATCGGTCGTTTGTGTGTGGGTACGGGCAATACGCTTCATTTAATTCATCCCTTTGGTTTTGTGATCAATGATAAAAATTTAAAACGTTCGGGGTTAGATTATTGGAAGTTTTTAACTTGGTTTGAATATGAAAATATTGAGGCATGGATGAAGGTAATTCCTGATCCTGCACGTGTTTTTTTGTTCAGTTCGCATGCCGAAAAATCATTTTATGATGCCACTTTTCAAGACGGCGATTGGCTGGTGTTTGGGAAAGAATCGGTGGGCTTAAGCAAAGAGGTGTTGGCTTTGTTTCAACATCATTTGACAATTCCGATACAACCTCAAGTTAGGAGTTTTAATATTGCCAACGCTGTTGCTTTTGCGCTTGGTGAAGCCATGAGACAATTGCGCTAGTGTTGACCTAAATGCGCTTTATTCTTCCATTAAATAGTCTTGAATGTCTTTGTAATTGTCTTCAAGGGAGGTTTTGGCTTCTTTCTTGGTAATGTTTTTATCACTAACTTGATTCATGTCATTGGTAGTCGCATCATTGCTGTTATTCAAATCGCCTGCATCGTAGCTGTTGTTCAAGGATTTCATTTCTATTAAAGGTGAAAAACCTGTGCTGTACGTTGGTTTTCCAAAATAAAACGTAAGGCTTAGGTTGGCAAATACTGAATTTTCGATGTTCAATGTTCTTCCTGTTCCTCTGAAAATACTATTGCCACCCTTACCGTTGAAATTGTTGTTTTGGCTTAATTCTACGGTTCTATTGTACACAAATCCAGTATTGAAGCTTAAATAAATATTGGGCGTCGCGGCATAATTAAGCATTAATCCTGAAAGGTAATCTGTTCTGGTCATCACCACATTTTTGTTTTCAATGTTGCTTTGAACGAGTGATTGGTCGGGCTTATTGAGTTTAAATCTATAAATGCCTCCATTAGGCCTAATAAATGCACCGATATAGATTTTGGGCGATAATTTTACATTGTAGGAAATGTTTCTTGGAAATTGAATGCTTAAAAAATGTTTGTTATAATCGCCAATCCTAATGCCAAGGACAGGGATTAAACCTCCACCACCAAAACGATAGGTGTAACTTAAACCTAGTCTATAAGAGAAGTTTTTATTCACCACCCTACTATAAATCAGGTCTCCATACATTCTCCATTTGGGATTTTTAATCGAGATGTTGTCTTCAGCGATAAAAGGGGAAACATTGGCCATCCATAGACTTTTATTGCCATTGAAATACAGTGCCCTTAATCCTCCTGAAACACGGATGAAATGTCTTTCAGTAGAGAAAAAATCAAATGTTGGGTTACTTTTTACAAAACTACCTGTCGCTAATAAAGTAAAATTTGATCGATACGTTTTGTTGTCGGCTATTTTTTTAGCGCTCAATGAAAATACTGGGGTATAAAATCCAAGACTAAATTCACTAAATCCATAATTCACTGCAGCTAGTTTTTTGCTTTTGGCAATTAAACCTACTTGTTTTGTAGAAAAGAAATCAACATTTAGAGCCGTTCGAATACGAAATTCATCGTCTAATACTTTAGTCGTAGTGTCTTGTGCGAAAATATTAGCGCAGGCAACAAGCAATAAGAGGATATTTAATACGCCTTTGTTTTTCATTGATTTTTTAGACGATAAACTTGTGCAAAGGTTTAACTTGTATTTTAATAAATTTTGGAGTTTTAAAACTAAAGAATAAACTTTAGCTATACTAGCATCGATACGTAAAAAATAATCCCCTTTTTTTAGTCAGGGCAAACGCATTAAAATATTTGAATACATTAAAAACATAGATTTATATATCCATGAAAATTCACCAAATCCGTATCCTCTGCGTGCCATTTATTTATTCTTTTAAAGCATAAATAAAAATTGAACATAGATGGAGCAGATTGTGTGCGGATAAACGCTGATTATGCCTCTTTGTACCTTCTATTCATTCAAATAAAACCACCATTTAAATGCGTTTTCCCTGTTTTTTTTAGTGAAAAAATTATTAAGTTCAGTAAAATCGCAGTACTTTTGTTCATCCTAAAGCAATCATTTACCGTTGAAGATAAAGGCAAGTTTGTTGAAAC
>JBEAZU010000014.1:0-8279 GCA_041169945.1 Bacteroidota bacterium | reverse complement strand
CTTTTAAATAATAAAAACAAAATTGCACGCAGATTGGGCGGATTAAGCAGATTGTCACGGATTTAAATTTACAAAATTCCTTAAGTTAACGTAAGAATAAATCAGCGTTTATCCGTTCAATCTGCATGATCTGCGTTCCATCCCTCCGCTCTTCCGAATTTGTAATTCGGAAGTCTTTTCGGAGGTTTTTCAATCCGACACTATACTAATATGGATTGCAAATTCACCGATACGGGTTCGACAATGCAATTGTCGAATAGCGGATAAATCAGCGTTTATCCGTTCAATCTGCATGATTCCCGCACTTGAGGGATTATGCTTTGACAAAACATAAAAAAAATGGCACGCAGATTGGGCGGATTAAGCAGATTGTCACGGATTTTAATTTACAAAATTCCTTAAGTTAACTTAAGAATAAATCAGCGTTTATTCGTTCAATCCGCTCCATCTGCGTTCCATCCCGCACTTGCGGAATTATGCTTTGACAAAACATAAAAAAATGGCACGCAGATTGGGCGGATTAAGCAGGTTGTCACGGATTTTATCCTTAACCAAACGACATTGAATTTGTAATTCGGAAGTCTTATCGGAGGATTTTCAATCCGACACTATACAAATCTGGATTGCAAATCCACCGATACGGATTCGACAATGCAATTGTCGAATAGCGGAATGGCAAAAATCAACAATGAGCAACGCGATGCAACAAAAAAAGCCCCGACGTATCGGAGCTCTTTCTATATAAAACCTTGTAATCCTAAAAACTAAGCTGCTAATGCATTTACAAACTTAGCCAATTTAGCTTTGTGGTTTGCTGCGTTGTTTTTGTGGATAATGTTTTTCTTCACTAACTTATCAAGCATAGACGTTGCTTTTTTGAACGCTTCTGTTGCTTCAACTTTAGTAGTTAATGCTTTTAGTCTTTTAACTACAGTTCTAGTTGACTTCAGTTGGTATCTGTTTCTTAGTCTTTTAGCTTCGTTAGACCTAATTCTTTTTATCGCTGACTTATGATTTGCCATTGTATATATTTGTAAATGATTTGTTCAAAATTGGACTGCAAAAGTAAGATTAATATTTTAACTTGCAAGCAATCCTTTAGTTTATTTTATATTTTATTTTATCAGGTCTAATAAATATTGGCCATAACCGCTTTTTACTAGGGGAGTAGCAATTGCTTTTAATTGCTCTTTATTGATAAAATCCATTCTATAAGCCACTTCTTCGATGCAACCTACTTTAAGCCCTTGGCGTTCTTCAATAACCTGTACAAAGTTGCCTGCTTGCATTAAAGAGGCGAAAGTGCCGGTGTCTAACCAAGCCGTACCACGACTCAAAATGCCAACTTTCAATTTGCCTCTTTCTAGGTAAACTTTGTTGACATCCGTGATTTCATATTCACCTCTAGGGCTTGGTTTTAAGTCTTTGGCAATTTGTACCACTTCGTTGTCATAGAAATACAAGCCCGGTACCGCATAACTTGATTTTGGCTTCAATGGCTTTTCTTCAATAGACAAGGCTTTTTTGTTTTCGTCAAATTCAACCACGCCATAGCGCTCAGGGTCGTGCACGTGGTAAGCGTATACAACGCCTCCGTCGGGATTGTTGTTGCTCTGTAATAGCTCAATTAAGCCAGCACCGTAAAAGATGTTGTCTCCTAGTACCAAGGCTACCTTGTCGTTGCCAATAAATTTTTCACCAATTACAAAGGCTTGTGCCAAACCGTTTGGTTCTGGCTGTTCTGCATATTCAAACCGACAACCAAGGCTTGTACCATCGCCCAATAGTTTTTTGAAGTGAGGCAAATCGTGGGGGGTAGAAATAATTAAAATTTCCTTAATACCAGCCATCATCAAAATAGACAATGGGTAATAAATCATCGGCTTGTCATAAACAGGCATCAACTGCTTGCTTACGGCCAGCGTTAATGGATGAAGTCTTGTGCCAGATCCTCCGGCGAGTACTATTCCTTTCATATTTTTTAAGTATTTTTGTACAGGGTCCTGAGTCCTGCGTACAGAGAAATACTCAAGACGCAGTACCCTGTACTTTTTTTATTGTCTTAATATAAATTCTTGGTTGTCTTTAAACCAATGAAATGTTCTTTTTAGGCCATCTTGGATTTTAACTTTTGGGTCGTATTGCAAGAAGGTTTGTGCCTTGGTGATGTCAGCAAAGCTATCCCTAATGTCTCCGATTCTATCAGGTCCATAAATAGGATTTACGCCTGATCCTGCAATTTTTTGCAAACTTTCATAAATCACCTTCAAGGAGTTTCTTTCATGCACCGCGATATTAAATACTTGGTTGCTCGCTTCTTCATTATCCGTCAATGCCGCTAAGATATTGGCTTGTACCGCATTTTCTATGTACGTAAAATCGCGGGTTTGGCCTCCATCACCATTGATGGTCGAGGCTTTATTGTCTAATAAGTTGGTGATAAACAAAGGTATCACTGCAGCATAAGCGCCATGAGGATTTTGTTTGGGGCCATAGATATTGAAGTACCTTAAGCCAATAGCTTTCAATCCGTACGTTTTACCAAATACATCGGCATACAATTCATTGACATATTTTGTAACCGCATAAGGCGACAAAGGTCTGCCAATTTCATTTTCTACTTTGGGTAATTTTTTACTGTCACCGTAAGTGGAGGAAGAGGCCGCGTATACAAATTTTTGCACTTTGCTGTCGCGTGCTGCCACAAGCATGTTTAAAAAACCATCAATATTTACCTGATTGGTCGTGATTGGGTCATTAATACTTCTTGGCACGGAACCAAGGGCAGCTTCATGAAAGACATAATCTATGCCTTCGCAGGCATCTAGGCAGGTTTGTAAATCCCTGATATCGCCTTCAATAAATTGAAAAGCTTTGTTGGATGAATGAATCTCAAGATTTTTTAAATATCCTGTTGATAAATTGTCAAGCACCACCACTTTTCCGGCTTTGTATTTGAGTAAATAGTCTACCAGGTTTGAGCCAATAAAGCCCGCACCACCTGTTACGAGAAAAGAGCGCTTGCTTAAGTCTTGTGTATGGAAAGGAATTGCGTACATAGAGCGCAAAATAATTAATTTTATTTGAGTTGGGAAATAATTTGTGGTTTTTGTTAAATTCTATCAGCACAATAGCCTTTGGTAGAGGAATATATCACTATGGTTTTCTATATCAAAAGATATACTTGTAATTCCCCGCTGTAGTCTTTACTTTTGGATAGCATTAGGGTTGAATTGAACATTCAAAACTTTAAAATTTAAAATTTTCAACATGTATTTCATAGATACGCACGCCCATTTATACAGTGATGAATTCATAGAGGATAGTTCAGCGATGATTCAAAGAGCATTCCAAGCCAATATTCAAAAAATCATCATGCCCAATATTGATGTCAATTCCTTGGCTGGGATGATTGCCATTGCCGATGATTATCCTAAACAATGTTTTGCGATGTTTGGCTTGCATCCTTGTTATGTCAAAGAAGATTTTGAATCGCAATTGGCCACTATTTTCACTGCTATGCAAAACCATAAACCTGTAGCCATTGGAGAAATAGGGCTTGATTTTCATTGGGACGATACTTTTAAGGCACAACAAATGCAGGCTTTCTCTACCCAATTACAATGGGCCTTGGATTTGCATTTGCCTGTGGCCATCCATACCCGAAAATCTTGGAGAGATACCATCGCCACGATTAAACCTTTTGCTGAAAAGGGATTGAAAGGGGTTTTTCATTGCTTCGGTGGCACCATTGATGAAGCCCATGAAGTGACCGATATGGGCATGATGTTGGGCATTGGCGGCGTTGCCACTTATAAAAAATCAGGCTTGTCCGAAGTGCTTCCTTACATCAATACCAAGCATATTGTATTGGAAACGGATTGCCCTTATTTAGCTCCTGTGCCGCACAGAGGCAAACGCAATGAGCCTGCTTTTATACCACTTGTTGCCAATAAATTGGCAGAAATGTATGGCACTTCTGTAGAGAAAATAGCCAAAATAACGACTGAAAATGCTGAAAAGCTGTTTTTTAGCCTGTAGATCAGCAATGTCGCTGTCTGTACTGATCACTGTAAACTGATAACTGTCAACTAAAAAATGTCTTATAAAACCATCCATATCAATACTGCAGTTTCGGGTAAATCGGTTTCTTCGGTTTTAATTATTTACACGGGAGGAACTTTGGGGATGTTGTACGACAAAAAAGAAGACGTTCTGCGTCCTTTTGACCTAACACAAGTTTTGGATAAAATTCCTGAGCTTGCCTCCTTTGACCTCGACTTACAGATTATCGCTTTTGAAAACCCCATCGATTCTTCCAATATACAGCCTGCCCATTGGGTTGAATTGGCCAAATTGATCCAGGAAAACTATACCGCATTTGATGGCTTTGTCGTGATTCATGGTACCGATACCATGGCCTATTCTGCTTCAGCATTGAGCTATATGCTTGAAGACTTGACTAAGCCTGTCATTTTTACTGGCGCACAACTACCCATTGGCGCCATTAGAAATGATGCCCGTGAAAATTTAATCACGGCCTTAGAAATTGCCTCCGGAAAAGATGAGAATGGCTTGCCTCGTATTCAGGAAGTGTGTATCTATTTTAATAATTTTCTGCTGCGTGGTTGCAGGGCAAAGAAAATGCAGAGCGCCCATTTTGATGCTTTTACATCAGAAAATTTTCCGCCATTGGCCGAAGCAGGTATCCAAATTGATTACCACAAAGCCTTTATTCTTCCAGCAAAAAATCTAACAAAAACACTTCAAATTCAAACACAACTCCATACCAATGTGGCCATCCTCAAACTATTTCCTGGGATTTCAGCCCAAGTGGTCAACAGTATTTTAGCGATTGAAAACCTCAAAGGAGTGGTGTTCGAAACTTTTGGCGCTGGCAATGCTCCCGTGGAAGCATGGTTAATGGAAAGCCTTCAAAAAGCCATTGACAAAGGAGTGGTGATTATGAATGTGTCTCAATGTATTGGCGGAAAAGTATTGATGGGTCGTTATGAAACGAGTAAGCATTTATTGGCTTTGGGCTTACTCAATGGGGCAGATATTACCACCGAAGCAGCCATCACCAAGATGATGTATGTATTGGGTAAAACCGATAATGTTCAAGAAATCAAGATGTTGTTGGAAACTTCTTTACGAGGAGAAATGAGTTGATGACATAATTGTTTCCCAATGCCGTTTTAAATTTTAACCGCAAAAGGAGCCAATAGTAAACTGAAGACGTGTTATGGGGGAAATGATATTATTACATTATCTTAATGACTAAAATTAGGGAAATAATAAAAGATTTAAATAATCTATTGATTCGCATCGACAATTCCTTGGATACATATAAATCAATGCCGATTTTTTAAGATAAAGTGAATGAGGCCAATGAAGTATTGGAAAAAGTGGGATTGCCAAATTGTGGTCTAAATATTTTTTAAGGAAGATTTTTTAAGCGTAGTATCTGAAAAATAATAAGACCACTTATGGTAATATTAAAATTAAACCCGTACTTTTGAAATCCAAGTACAAACAGAGAGGTGTCCGAGCGGTTGAAGGAGCATGCCTGGAAAGCATGTAAGCGGGTAACTGCTTCGAGGGTTCGAATCCCTTCCTCTCTGCAAAACCCTTAGTAAGCAATTACTAAGGGTTTTTTGTTGTCTAAAAATGGATATGACTGGCCTTCACCTTGCCTTCCATCATTCAAGAAAATGGAGCCTGGTTTTTTAATCTTTTGTACAATATTCTATGGCTAAACATCATTTTTGGCTTATTTGCTCAGCAATCTCCCAACCAAAACCAAGGCAAAAATATGGCTCCAAGCGGCTTCAATAATACTAATATGTTGTATCATCGGAATCGCATTGGGGTAAGATGAATCCAATGCTCCAATGACATTGATGCTGTAACTCAGGTTGTGCATGTAATCTAGCATGCGCATTTCGTGGCTAAGCCCAATCGCGTGCGGGTATACCAAACTGACGATATCGTATAAACTGGTGAAGGCAATGGCAATCATCAAAAACAAGCAAGTGCAACCCCATAAACGCTCATTGATTTGAATATCATCCTCAAAAATTTCCAAGAGGGTATAATAGATGATTTTGCAAAATGCCCCAAATAAGCTGACTTGCACAATAAATAGCAAAATACGTCTATGCATGCCCTCCAGTAAATGTACGCCAGGACTAGCAATGGTTCCTCCTACCATAAAAGTGATAAACAAAATCAAAAAAATGGCATTTACGGTTTTGGTATTGTTATCAAAGCTCCGCACAAGTTTGTATAAATAATACATATACGCTATGGTAGGCATTATAAACAATACCTCACAAATCGATTTTGAAGTTTCTGTCACAGGAAGAAATACCTTAAATATATCCTCTAACAGCAAGGCTTCTAGTATCAAAATGATTTGAATAAATACTACCGCTTTGAAATAATTGGTTTTGTGTGTCATTTTAAAGTATTAGGTATTAAGTACAAAGTATTAGGTACAAGGTAACAAGTACAAAGTTTTTAGTTGTTTTAGTTTTGGGTTTTCAGTTTTCAGTTAACAAGTTTGCGGTTAACACGTTTTCAAGGAAGAAATAATGCTTGTAAAGATAAAAAGAGTTTTTAGTTTTGAAGGTTGAATGTTGAGGAAATAAAATAATTGCATTTTTTTACTCAACATTCAACACTAAAAACGCAACATTTATCCCAAGATTAATGGGTCTCAAAACTCAGGATAAACTCATTGAAACACTAAAAATTCAACACGCAACACTCAGCACTATTTAAGGTTTGATAATTGGGAAATGATTCCGTAATTTGATGCCAGATAAGAATTTCAAAACCATGCTCCATAACAACGCTCCTTTAGCAGAACGAATGCGACCTCAAAACCTAGACCAAGTAGTTGGGCAACAGCATTTAGTAGGTAAACAAGGCATTATTCGTAGAATGATGGAAGCGGGAAGTATTCCTTCCATGATTTTATGGGGCCCACCAGGTGTAGGCAAAACAACCTTGGCCAATATTATTTCACAACAACTGAACATGAATTTCTATACCCTAAGCGCCATCAGTGCTGGGGTAAAAGAAGTGAGAGAAGTCATTGAAAAGGCCAAATACAATGTCAAGACCATCCTTTTTATAGATGAAATTCATCGCTTTAGCAAATCTCAACAAGATGCCTTACTCGGTGCAGTTGAAAAAGGCTCCATCACCTTAATTGGTGCCACCACCGAAAACCCCTCTTTTGAAGTAATTCCGGCTTTGCTTTCGAGGTGTCAGGTTTATATTTTAAAATCGCATACCGAAGAAGAATTAAAAGCATTGGTCACAAGGGCCTTGGAAGAAGACATTATTTTAGCCGCCAAAACAATAGAAATAAAAGAATACCATGCCTTATTTAATATTGCAGGAGGAGATGCCCGCAAACTCTTAAATTTAGTAGACCTCGTGGTCACCAACGCCGACAATACGCCCATCACAGACGAATTGGTAATGTCTATTGCCCATCAAAAAGTGGCGATGTACGACAAAGGGGGCGAAATGCATTATGATGTTATCTCTGCTTTCATCAAATCAATCCGAGGAAGCGACCCCAATGCGGCCATTTATTGGTTGGCAAGAATGATTGAAGGGGGAGAAGATTTGAAATTTATTGCCAGACGGTTGCTGATATTGGCCTCAGAAGATATTGGCAATGCCAACCCTACTGCATTGGTGTTGGCCAATGAATGTTTTCAGGCGGTAAACGTCATCGGATATCCAGAAGCAGAAATCATATTGGCCCAAACCGTCACTTACCTTGCCGCAACAGCAAAAAGCAATGCCAGTTACCTGGCCATCAAACAGGCCAAAGCACTTGTTCGCCAAACGGGAGATTTGCCGGTGCCTATTGCCTTAAGAAATGCTCCAACCAAATTCATGAAAGAGGAAGGCTACGGCAAAGGCTATCAATACGCCCACGATTATGAAAACAATTTCGTGCATCAGGAGTTTATGCCCAAAGAAATTAGTGGCACCAAATTCTATGCGCCGGGCAAAACTGCCAGAGAAGAAGAATTAAGACAAAGATTAAAAGCCCTTTGGGGAGAGAAATATGGGTATTAAGTATTAGGTATTAAGTATTAGGTATTAAGTATTAGGTATTAAGTCTTAGGTCTGTTAATGCCTAAATGAAGTTGACCGTTTTGATTTACTCATAACTTCATTTAGTTATATTCTTCTGTGATTTTTGAATCGGAGGCATTTTGTCCAAAACTCCAGCATGAAGGGTCATTTTG
>JBEAZU010000013.1:0-2527 GCA_041169945.1 Bacteroidota bacterium | reverse complement strand
TCATTAAGGTTTTTTTTCAGGATATCTAATCCTCCAAAACCACCCCAGCCTTCAGAGGCAAAATAAAGTACTCCTAAGGTATCTACAAAAGGGAATATTTCATTTAAGTTGGTGTTCACTGTTGGTCCTAAGTTTACAGGTGTGCTCCATGAGCCATCTCCTGAAAGCGTACTCTTGTACAAATCCATTCCACCCAAACCTCCTGGCATGTCGGAAGAGAAAATCATAGTTCGGTCATCTTTCAAAATAGTTGGGTGACAAACCGCATAATGAATACTGTTGAATGGAAGTTTTTGGGCGTCTTTGTATTTGCCTTTGCTGTTTAGGTTGGCTTCAACAATTTTTAATTTGATGACACCGTCTTCTTTTTTACTTCTAGGGTCATTGGCTGTGAAATACATTTTTTTGTAATCACTAGTAAAAGCCACAGAACCTTCGTGGTAAGTAGAATGCAAGTGCGCATTGAACTTGGTTACCACATCGCCATAAATAGCATCTTTTGCCCACATGGAATCTGCAGGTGGGTGATGGCCAAAATAACCGCCGGTATTGTTGTCATTACTCGTCATTGGCGTACGGTCATCGTGCAGGCCTGCTATTTTTTGGGAGTATGATTGGTGGTTTTCATCCACTTCACCTTCTACACCAAGTGGTTTTCTGTATTTCTTTTTAAGTATTTTGGTGGTATCAACGGCATAAATATCTAAAAAAGGGGTATGGTTCCATTCAAAAACATGGTGCACCGGTCCTACTGCCCTGTTGGAAACAAATACCAGTTGTTCTTTTACCAAATGAGGAGAAAATTCTGTCCAGTGTGAATTGATATTCAAATCGAAGATATCAATAAACAAAGAATCGTGTTGCAGTTTTGGCATTTTTTGGAGTGCCTCAACGCTGTGATTCGCCACCACATCAGCGGGTGCTAAGGCAGCATATTTCTCCCAGTATGATTTTGCTTCTATGTATTTGGCATTTGAAGTCAGCACCATCGCTAGCTTTTTCACATAGTAGGGTTCGTTGACATCTTGCACCACAATTTTGCGCAAAATCCTTTCCGCATCTTTGGTGTCATTTACTTTCAGGTACGATTCGGCCAAGTTTTTCAAATCGGCTAAATCAGCCGAAAAAGACGCTTCAAGTTGCTCGTAATGTTTGATGGCCGCCGTATAATTCATATTTTCAAACTCTTTTTTGGATTTTGACTTGTGGTAGGAAATTTGCCCAAACAACAAATTGCTACACATTAAAACAATTAGGATAATCAATATTCTTTTCATTCGATACTGTTTTATAAAAGTACTTTAATAGATGTCTCTATTCATGGGTTTGCACCCATGGTTATTGTAATTGAACCCTTTCAGGATTCGTTAATTTACTTCATTCAATAGCCACGAGTTGCACCCGTGGCTATTGTTGTTAAACCCTTTCAGTGTTTATTATCATTTTTTACGCTACTTTATACTTTACAATCAAAACACTAAACTAAATACTAAACATTCAACACTAAACTAAACACTAAACATTCAACACTAAACATTCAACACTAAACACTCAACACTAGAAGTATCTTGGAGACAATATTTTGACTGTAGAAGAGGCGAACTCATACCGCAACATGATTTCGTGAGAACCAGCAGTCAGGTTGTTGTTGCCCAAACCTGAAATGGTAAAGTCATAAGCATATCCCAGCCTCCATCCTTGAGAAGGGATAACTTCCAACATACCCACCACTGCATCTCCTGTTCGGTAAGAACCACCAATGGATATTTTATCATAAAACCAAAGGTTTAAGTTTAAGTCCAATTGCAGCGGTGCTCCACTTACCGCTTTACCCATAAAGGAAGGTTTTAAGACCATGATAGAACTGAGGTGGGTTACAAAACCACCCATCAGGAAATAATGCCTGAACTCACTTGCTTTTTTATATTTGTCTTCGCTACCCAGTGAATTGGTAAACATACGGGGCATAGATCCTCCCAAATACCACCTGTCGGTAGTATAATAAATCCCTGCACCTATATTGGGATTGGGTTTGTTGGATTTATTGGACATAAAAATCTGGTCGTCAGCAGTAAAAGTAGATACATTGGTCAAGTTGGCACTAAAAAAAGAAGCACCAGCTGTAACACCCAAACATAAAGTACCCGCTTGGGTTAGTCTGATACGTTGAGAATAACAAAAATAAGCTGCTTTATTAGACAACTCCCCTATTACATCATTATAAACCAGTAAACCTAAACCTACTTTTTCATTTAAGATTGGTAAATCGGCTGAAATGGTGGTTGAAGTTGGCGCTCCACTGACTACCCATTGCCTACGATAAAGTGATGTCACACTCAATACATCCCTGCTTCCCGCATAGGCAGGATTGATGGCCAAGGTATTGAACATGTACTGTGAATATTGTGGATCTTGTTGGGCATGGGCAATGGTTTGTAAACAAACCACTGCCATAAAAAAACATATTCTTTGGGTTATTTTTAACATAGCTACAAATATTGATCAGCGTTAGCGCAATAAGGTAATG
>JBEAZU010000012.1:0-4132 GCA_041169945.1 Bacteroidota bacterium | reverse complement strand
TGAAAGAAGCTGCTGATGGTGAGTTAAAAGGAATTCTTGGTTATACGGAAGATGCGGTTGTATCTAACGATTTCTTAGGAGACGCTAGAACATCTATTTTTGATGCAGATGCTTCTATTTCCTTGAATGATAACTTCGCTAAAATTGTATCTTGGTACGATAACGAATGGGGTTATTCAAACAAAGTGGTTGAATTAATTCAATACATGGATACTGTAAAATAAAACCATTTGCTTAGGCGTTTTATATACCCTAATCAATGACTTTATAAAAGCGAAAGCCTAGGTGTTTAACCTAGGCTTTCGCTTTTATGTTTTACACGCTTTTTAAATGACAAAGCGATTGGTATTGTTGACTAACTAGGTAAATGTTTTTTTAGGCTGAGCTTGTTCACGGTGCTTGTGTTTGCTAGGCTGCCGATGGCAAGTGTCAGTATTGGTGCAAAACAAAACGCTAATTGTAGGACGTTTAGAGGGGAGTTTGAATAGTTTTTTTTGCTTCTAATATAAATTTATCGAGCCCGGCTTTCATTTTCTTTTCTAAAAAAGCGTACTCATTCTTTTCTTTGGCAATATAAATAAAGCAAATATGAAAGTTATTGGGAATTAGTTTATTATAGAATGCCGTTTTGTTTAACCTGTAGGCCTCTTTCATTCTTCTTCGAATAAAATTTCGGTCTACCGCTTTTTTAAAGGCCCGTTTGGGAACGGTAAAAATTGCTTTAATCGTATGGCTTGCGGCCTCCGGTTGTGGGGTAAAAATAATTTTGTATGGGTACAAAGCAAAAGAGGAGCCCTTGTTAAAGAGCTCCTTAATGTTTGTTTTAGAGGTTAATCGTTCCTCTTTTGTAAATGTTTCTCTCAAAGAGTGTCGCATAATACTACTATTATGCCTTAAAAGACTACGCTTTTTGTTTTCTCTCGCTAGAAACAGATAAGCTTTTTCTACCTTTTGCTCTTCTTGCAGCGATAACTCTACGACCGTTTGCAGTAGACATTCTCTCTCTGAAACCGTGTTTATTTCTTCTTTTTCTCTGAGAAGGTTGGAATGTTCTTTTCATCTGAAATTAATGGTTTATTGTTATGATATATTTCTGTGATTACAAGATGAATCACAGTAAAACTAGATTCAATTCTTATTCTTATAGCCTGCAAATATAAGCGAATGTTTTTTAATAACAAATATAATATTGAAATTACCACGTCTAATTTATATAATATGATTTTAGTTACGATAAAGAAAAGCCAAGTAGCTTGTAAAACGATTGATATTGACATCATTATCCCTAATCCTGCTCTAGGTAAAATAGTTTTACAATTGCCTTCATGGAGACCTGGCAGGTATGAAATGCAAAATTTCGCCAAAAATATAACTTATTTTACTACCCTTGCTGCTGAAGGACTAGGCATAGACAATCGTAAAGTCACGAAAGACAGCTGGGAAATAGAGGCAGTAGGTCATCCTGAAATTAAAGTGTCTTATGGGTATTATGCCAATCAAATGGATGCAGGAGGTTCTTATATGACTGAGGAGATGTTGTATATCAATTTTATCAATTGTATCTTTTATGTGGTGGGGCGCATAGAAGATGCTTATCAAATACATATTGAACTCGATGATGCGTTTCAAATTGCTTGTGGTTTGCCAACATTGGCACCTCATGTGTTAAGCGCGTCTTCGTTTTACGAATTGGTTGACAGTCCAATGGTTGCTTCTCGACGTTTACAATCGGCTTCTTATGTGGTTGAAAATGCCAATTTCACGATTTGGATTGAAGGCGAACATGGTCTTGCTATGCCTTCCTTGCTTGCCGATTTTAAGAAATTTACGCAAACACAATTCAATATATTCAAATCGTTCCCCTTTGAGCAGTATCATTTTCTGTTGCTATTTTTACCTTACCAACATTACCATGGGGTCGAACATCATAATAGTACGGTTATTGTGCTCGGTCCTGACTATAAAATAGCCCAGCCTGCGCTTTATAAAGAATTGTTGGGTATTAGTTGTCATGAACTTTTTCATGCCTGGAATGCCCTTCAAATCAAGCCAAAGGAATTGAGCCCTTATGATTTTACCAAAGAAAATTATTTTGATACGGGATTTGTATTAGAAGGCTTCACCACTTACTACGGCGATTACTTACTTGCCCGTGCAGGAATTTGGTCGGTTGATCAGTATATGCATGAATTGAATGCCATTTTAAAACGGGAGTTTGATAATTTTGGGAGTCAAACGGCTAGTTTAAGCCGCTCTTCGGTGGAGCTTTGGTTAGATGGTTATGTGCAAGGTATTCCTAACCGTAAGGTATCTATTTACACCAAAGGATGCTTGTTTGCCTTGTTGCTTGATTTAAGTTTAAGAGCTTCTACTAACAACACGATCACTTTAGACAAGGTAATGCTCGAGCTTTGGGAGCGTTTTGGCAAAACCAAGCGGGGTTATGTGGCTTCAGATGTTGTGCATTTGGTGAATGAAATTTCTGGTCAAGATTTTAAGGCCTTTTTTGACCTTAGCATATTTGATGCCGCGCCTTTACAGTCGCTATTACACCAAAAATTGGCATGGGTAGGTTGTCAATTGCTTTGTACTGAAAGTGTTTTCGTGTCAGAAAATTATTTTGGATTTAGGGTAAGTGAAAAAGAAGGGAAATGCATCGTAGATTATTGTGAACCAGGCAGTGAAGCGGCTTTGTATTTGGCCAAGAATGATGAAATTATTGCTGTAAATGGGAAAAAAATAACACACAATTTGCAAGATTTGTTGGCGAAGCAATCTACAATTCACCTCACCTTGTTCAGAGATAGTGCCTTGAAGACTATTGTGCTAACACATCATGAAAATCGTTATTTTAAACAATATAATATCGCTCCTTTAGAAACGATGTCTATTGATATGAAAAATAATTTTCAATTATGGCTTTCTTAACGCTGCTTGAGGAAGTGCTTAAAATTGGTATAATTTAAGTATTTATTTGTGGGATGGATATTTAAGTACTATTTTTACCCAAGTTAATCGTCGTTTAGGAGTTAAAATGCTTCATAATTGATAATACCATTAACCTTATACAAATAGATAGATATGATTAAATCAATGACAGGTTTTGGGGTGGCAAGTATTGAAACGCCTGATTTTGCAGTAACAGTAGAAGCAAAATCACTTAATTCAAAATCTTTAGACCTTAACCTAAGAATTCCTAAATCAATCAACGACAAAGAGTTTGATATCAGGGCCTTGGTGGCCGCTCAATTAGAAAGAGGGAAAGTAAATTTAGCCATTGAGTACACGCCTAAAGGGGAAAGTAAACCTAAATTAACCGTCAATAAGGCCATTGTTAAAGCTTATTACCATGATTTATTGGCCATAGCCGAAGAGGTAAATGCCGATACGAAAGATTTATTGCGTACTGCTTTAACACTTCCTGATGCCTATATTTCTGAAAAAGACAACGAAGACAATGAAGCACAATGGTTGGTGATTGTGGAAACCATCAAAAAAGCCTTGCTTGAATGTAATCAATTTAGGCTCGATGAAGGCAATAAGTTGATGCTAGATTTGACTCAAAACATCAATAAAATTGAAGCATTATTGGCCGAGGTAGTCGCCCAAGATCCTGTTAGGGTAAGCAATGTAAGGGAGAAATTAAGGAAACAAGTTGAAGAGCTGATTGATAACAAACAATACGATCAAAACAGGTTTGAACAAGAGTTGATTTATTACATCGAAAAATTAGATATCAATGAAGAAAAGGTGCGCTTAAAAACTCACCTCGACTATTTTAAACAAACCTTGGCGAGCGAAGAAGCCAATGGTAAAAAGTTGGGTTTTATTGGTCAAGAAATTGGTCGTGAAATCAATACCATTGGTTCTAAGGCCAACGATGCAGTAGTTCAAAAATTGGTGATTCAAATGAAAGAAGAACTAGAGAAAATTAAAGAACAAAGTTTGAATGTTTTGTAAAATATAACATTCATAAAAAAAGCCTCAAAAAATATTTTTTTGAGGCTTTTTTTAGTGTGCCGTGCATGGCAAATAACTCGACGGTGCAAGTCCGTTATGGGGGTGTGTAGTTGCCAACCATTAGCAGATGGCAAAGGTGTCCATTGTGAAGTGGAATCTGAAGGAAGCCTAA
>JBEAZU010000011.1:0-5670 GCA_041169945.1 Bacteroidota bacterium | reverse complement strand
GGGTGTCATTTTCCTTATTTTTTTTATTAGGAGTGCATTTATCAAAAGCTCAAACTACCATTTGGTCAGAAAATTTTGAGGGATGTACAAATAATGCTGCTATTGAATCGGCGAGTTGTGGTTGGGCTACCTATGCCATTACTTCTAGTGCACACAATTATTTTGCGGCTACCAATTCGGCTACGGACAGCTATAGAATTAATGCCAATAAAAACTTAACGGTATTTGGTGACCCTGCTGGTAGTAGTGATGATTACCATTATGACAAATGGGTGAACGCTAATGAGGTAGCCTATTTTGCAACAAAAGTAAACGCCACCTCTTATACTGCACTTAAATTAAATTATAAATGGAAGTCCCTTGGTGATGGAACAACTGCTGATTATGGAGCCATATGTTATTCCACTAACGGCACAACTTGGACCGATTTATCAGCAAATTTATACAATCAATCAGCAACGCAAACCGTATCAAATTTTGATATTTCATCCTTAAATGCAACACAATTTTATATTGGTGTACGTTGGGTTAATGATGATATAACGGATGGTATGCCCCCCATTACGGTTGACGATATGTCTATTACTGGTACGGTGGCTTTACCGATTCAGTTGATTGGTTTTAATGCGTTGTTAAGTGAAGAAACGGTAATATTATCCTGGAAAACCATCAGTGAAAAGGACAATAAATTGTTTTCAATTGAAAGAAGTAGTGATGGTGTAAATTTCACTAGCATTGGCTTTATTAATGGCTATACCTCTAGTAACTCATTAAAATCATATACTTATAGTGACAATATTACGGCATTAAAAAATCACCATGTTTTATATTATCGCTTAAAGCAAACAGATGAAGATGACAATTTTGTATATTCAGACCTTAAGACGGTGTTAATTAATCCTGATATTGACAATGAGGATGAAAATAAAATTTCAATTTTACCTAATCCTGCACCTTTAAATACGGAGATAGCGGTTAAGTTAAATGGCTTTGAAGCTTCTCAAAATATTACTTTGGTCATTGAAAATACCATGGGTGAGCAAGTATTCACCAACACTGAAACTACCAACACTGCAGGTGCGGTTGATTTTTTTGTGCCAACCACACTTCCTTCAGGCGTTTATTTTTTAGTATTTGGAGATACATTTCTCATAAAAAAATTAGTAATCAAGTAAGCTTGACAATATAATCTACGCATTTTTTAATCTAAATAGGGTCTGCTGAAATACCATTAACATTTTTAATATCAGTAAATTATGATTAAAAATAGCGTATAAAATGCAAGCAAATCATGCGAATATTTTGTGTTTTCAACAAATTTTGGGGCGAGTTTGTTTTAGCGTAATGGCGCAAATTCGTAGCATTTTTTATACAAATGTCCGCCGTGGCGGAGTCTTGATTTTCGTTGCTTACTTTTTTCATCTAGGAAAAAAGTGACAAAAATTAGAAAATAGTAAAGATTAATTGGTAAGCGAGTTTTTGAGCAAGCCCTAGTTATTGTTAACATTAACTGTAGCGCTGTTCTTCCATTTTTCTGTTTTTTTTCATTTCATTTCTTTCGTTTTCTTTTATTTTTTAAAATACGTATATTTATTTTGATAAAAAGCAATTTTATGTAACTTTGCCATTGAAATAATAAGATAATAGACGTAATTATAATTTCATATCGTTATGAATAAAGTTTGTACCCAAATATTATCCTTTGTTTTAGTGGCTTTTTTAGGGTTTACGCTATCTTATGGCAACTCCTACCGTAAAGCTTTATGGGTATGGAACACTGATGAGTTATTGGGTATTTCGACAGAAGAAAACAAATTGATTAATGAATGCATTGCCTCTGGCATAACTGATATTTATTTGTTTATTCAATACAACGATGAGTTGGTGACACGTCAATTGCTTTATCAAAAATTTATTGAAAAATGTTACTGTAATAATGTTAGAATCTGGGGAATGAATGGCTATAGAAGCTATTTTTCTGACCAATGTGGCCCAACGTATTATTACCAAATTATTAATGCTGTAGTTGCCTATAATGCAAAGTGTAGTGATAAGCAAAAATTTGTTGGTTTTTCAGGAGACAATGAATTTAACCAAGTTGACTCCTGGGACTGTACGACAGAAGCGAAAGTCAATGTTTTTCACAATGGTTTAGCTGATGTTGCTTTAAGTACAAAAGCGGGTACTGGTTTTTGGAAATCAACTCAAAAACAAGATAGAGATAGCTTATTGACCGATTGGGTAAGACAAACACACACCGCTGCTACCATTTGCCATAACGGAGGCATAGAATATGGCGTGGCAGTAATGAATTGGATTACAGGAATAAACTCTACCAACGCAGCAATGGGAAATCAACGAACTCCTCTTTATGCTACCTATAAAGGGGTTACCAAGGCGCTTTATAAACATATTTTGGACTACGTAGATGAGTATATCATTATGTCTTATCATACCAATGTGGTCAGTAAAGTGATGCCAATGTGTAAAGATGTCTTAGATTATACCAATACTTTACCTAGTCCTACGCCACGTATTTTGTCAGCCGTAGAAACACATTGTGGTGTTGATACTTATGTTTCTTACTGTGATACACCTAAAAATAATACCAAAGCAGATGTTAGCAATGGGATTAATTATCATTTTTATTATTTAGGTCCTCAAAATTCATCTTATGCAGGAGTTGCCATTCATGATTGGAAAGGTGGATATCAATCGTTAAGTCCTGCTTCTGTAAGTACAACTTCCCCTAGTTGTGTATTGGGACTTGATACTTTCCAAGAAAACTTATTTACCCTTACGCCTCATCCAACTACGAACCATTTGGAATTTAAGCTTTGTCAAGTGTTTGAACCTGTTTCAGTAGCAATAGTTGGATTAGATGGTCAAATGCATAAGGAAATGATTTGTCAGCCCAATGCGGAGGCTGAAATACAAACGAGTATTGACTTGTCAACGATGGCCTATGGCATCTATTTACTTAAAGTGACTGGCTGTACAACTACACAAATTTTTAAATTTACTAAACAATAAATGATGGAAAATTTCGCAAAATATCGTTTTTATATAGCATTCGGATGCTTACTGACCCTGTTGGCTATAAAATTAAATGCGCAATCACAAGTTGTTCCTACACTTTCAAGCTGGAAATCGGCCAAGGGTTCATTGGTGTTAAAGCCAGATTTTGTAATTGCTGTAAGTCAAAAAGACGTCAAAATTATAGGCCTTGAGCTAGACAATTTTGTGAAAGATTTAAAAAGGAATACCAAATTGTCTCCCAAAGTTGTCATCGCGACTACACCTAAAGCGGGAGATATTCATTTTGAGTTAAGTGATGATAAAAACACCCTTTCTCAAGAAGCGTACGAGTTAAATATCAATCAATTGGTGTATATAAAAGCAAAAAGTGCCCATGGTATTTTTTATGCTACGCAAACTCTTTTACAAGTATTGAAACAAACAGGAAATCGTCTTGAAATGGGTCTTGCTATTGATGGTCCAACGTTTGAGTCAAGGGGCATTATGATAGATGTT
Source organism: Bacteroidota bacterium (assembly GCA_041169945.1). GTDB lineage: Bacteria > Bacteroidota > Bacteroidia > Cytophagales > UBA9547 > CALPQG02. The sequence continues at coordinate 2,136 of JBEAZU010000011.1, read as the reverse complement.
GGTCGTAAATATTTTAGCATGTCGTATTTAAAACAAGTGATTCGGCAATTAGGATGGTATAAAATGAATACCCTGCATCTGCATTTTACAGAATGGTCAGCTTTTAGATTGAAAAGTGATAAATATCCTGGACTTGCTGCTCCGGAGGCTTATAGTTATGATGATGTACAAGCCTTACAAAAATTTGCGAAACAATACCATGTGATGATTGTCCCAGAAATAGATTTTCCTGCACATTCCACAGCAATAAATGATTATAGACCTGATTTAGCGTTCCAATGCGAGTCTATGCGAAAATCAAAATGGCAAGGAGATGTCGTGAATAATGCAGGGCGTGCATGGACCATGGACGTTACCAGACCTGAAGTGAGAACATGGGTAAAAGGTCTGATTGATGAGTTTGTGCCTTGGTTTGAAGCACCCTATTTCCACATGGGTGGTGATGAATACCAATATGATCCGGAGAAAATAAAATGTCCTGAACTGATGGAGGCCATGAAAAAGAAAGGCTATCCTTATCCTGGTGATATGTTTGTAGATTTTATTAATGAAATGAATGAACATATAAAATCTAAAGGTAAAATTACCCAAATATGGAATTGGTGGCGATTTAACAAAGACCAAACGAGTATTCAACCATCTAAAGATATTGTAGTAAATATTTGGAATAAAGCCATGGTCAATACGATTTTGAATGATGGTTACAAGGCTATTATTACGCCAGAAGAAGAATTGTACGTCAGTCCAGGATTGGTAGATACTACAGGTTATGGTCTTGTAAAATGTAAGGTAGTTTATGAAACGTGGAAGCCAGAAATTCGGCCTACTATTTTGGGGTATAAAATTTGTGTTTGGGCTGATAAAGCGGAACATCACGACGAAGCATGGTTTGAAGGTCATTCATTTGAACCTAAAGTCGTGTTGGCAGAGAAAACTTGGTCTGGGAAAGGCTCTGCCACTTTAGAAGAATTTTTAAAAAGAGTATCCTTCATTGGAGAAATTTCAGTGTTAGATTAAAAATAACCAGTTGCTAAATAATATTAAAATGGAAGCTACAAAAAAAATGAGCGTTTTTATTCTTGAAGATGATGTTACCGTTAGGGATAGAATTTCAAAAGAATTAAAAGAACAGCAATCTCACTACCAAGTGAGGTTTTTTCCAAAATCAGAATCTATTTTTGATTTATTAAATTTTTATCCTGATTTAATTATTGCTGACTTTGAAAAGAAAAAGAATATTTCTTGGAAAGATTGGTTGTAATAGACTGATATTTTTTTACTATTTTTCATAAAAAGGGGGCTACAACAATTATTATTGTTGTAGCCCCTTTTTTATGAAATTAATGGTTGTTATACCTTCGCAATGTGGATGGTAACCCCTTTTTCTTGAAATATTTTCAATAAATTGGCAGGAATATTACTGTCGGTAATCATAGAAAGATTACTGGTAACTTCTCCAATTTTTGACATGCTTCTTTTGTTGAATTTTGAAGAGTCTGTAACCAAAATAATTTCTTTTGATATTTTGATCATAGCCCTATTAAGGTTCGCTTCTTCTATATTTGGGGTGTATATGCCATTAATATCAATAGCATCTACGCCTAAAATTAATTTGTCGCAATAAAACTCATTTAAATTTTGTTCTGAGGTCATACCAACCAAAGAACAAGACGTATGTCTCAGAATTCCACCAGGAACAATTACCGTAATATTGGGATTGTCGGTAAACAAAGACATGATATTAATGGCATTGGTTACTATGGTTAAAAATTTATAGTTAGCCAATAATTTTGCTACTTCTTCTGTGGTAGAACCAGAGTCAATAAAAACAGTATCTCCTTCAGCAATTAAAGTCGCTGCAATTTGTGCAATCGCCTTTTTTTCTTTAAGATTTTTACTTGTTTTTTCAGACAATTTTGAGTCCCTATTAATTTCACTGGCTTTTATAGCCCCACCCCTTGCTCTGACTAACAAGTTTTTTTCTTCCAAACTGCCTAAATCATTGCGTATGGTAACTTCACTAACCCCAAACAATTTGCTTAATTCTGAGACATTTACTTCAAAATGCTCATCTAATTTTCTGAGAATTATTGATCTCCTTTTGGCAGTAGTTATTTTTTCTTTGGGTTCCAATTT
>JBEAZU010000010.1:0-3803 GCA_041169945.1 Bacteroidota bacterium | reverse complement strand
TCTATAATATGAGTCATTTTACGAATTTCGGCCGTAGAATAGGGGAAATTCCTAGTGGTGATATTTGCCTTGATAGGTAAATTCATTTTTTTTAGGTGATTTTTTGAAAAAGGTAGACAAGCATTGATTTTAAATTTTCTACCCGGGAAATCTTCACAAGGAAAGGCAGCACTATACAAATGAGAATTGGGATGTAGCTTTACTAAATCAAATTGGATAGCGACCATTTTAAACGCGCCAGATTTTAAAATAGCGGCATTAGGTTCAAATAAATACGCCTCAGGTTTTCCATAAGAAGGTTCAGCAATAGCCTCCTCCTTTTTTTGATAGACAAACCTATCGATATCTCCGTTTAATTTTAAATTAACAGCCTCAATATCAAATGATTCTTCTTTATTTTTTTGCAATAAAAACAACAATTCTTTGCATTCATTTTCAACAGCCACTACATATACTTTTGTCAAGTGCTGCAAACTTTTGGCGGCTAAATCAATATCAAGCAAAGGAGAACATTTAATTAACACTTGATTAGTTTTTTGCCATAACAGCGGCAATATATCTTCCACATTAGGCTCACAATCAGCTAATTTAAAAACCTTTTGTGCTTCTTTTCTTCGAGCCGGATCAAGATAAATACAATCAAATTGTTGGTTTGTTTGTGTTAAAAAAGTCAAACTGTCGTCCATCAACACTTGCACATTATCGCAACCCAATTGCGCAAAATTATGCTTGGCAAGCTGCGCTAAATGCCCTTGTTGTTCGAGGTAAACCACTTCATGAAACTGTTGTGCAAATGCCCAATCGTCTACCCCAAACCCTCCAGTAAGGTCTACGAGCGTATTGCCTTTGACTAGCGTTGATTTAAAAATGGCGGTTAATTCGGAAGAACATTGCTCCATCGCAATTCTTGGAGGAAAAACTACCCGGGCGCCATTGAACCAATGGGGTAATTTATGTTTAGCCTTCTGCCTACCTTCAATTTGTTCGGCGAGCAAAGCAACATGCGGATGCTGATGATTTTTAAGTATAAATTGATAAACCTCTTGCTGGGCATTGAGCAATATAATCTTTTGTATGTCGTCTGACAGCACAAGATTGATATACGCTTGGCTATCCATCAGCTAACGAGGGACGGTTTTATACAATACCGTTCCAATAATTGCAAATAAAACATTGGGAATCCAAGCACCAATTAAAGGGGAAAGAGAACCCGCATTGGCAACACTTCTACTCATGATGACCAACAAAATATAAATAAATGCCAAAATAAAACCTATGGAAATCTGAAGCGCAGCCCCACCCCTAGCCTTTCGTGCCGACATAATTACCCCAATAATGGTTAAGATAATAATAGCAAATGGATAAGAATAACGTTCATATTTTTCTATCAAAAACACTTCTATGTTCTCCGCACCCCTCATTTGTAATTTTGAAATATGAGCGTTTAACTCATTCAAAGTCATGGTTTCGTGAATCATGTATTGACTTTCAAAATCTTTGGGCGATAAATCAATGGCCGTATCTAAAGCTTCTCCTTTTTTAACCAATTCTTTTTCTCCTTCAAAGGTTCGGTAGGTATAATTCCTCAGGGTCCATTTTTTAATGGTGTCGTTCCAAGTAATTGTTTCAGACTTCACCTTCGCAAGCAATTGATTGCCTTCAATATGTTCCAACGAAAATTGGTATCCTATATCAGAAGTATTGTTATAGCTTTCTAAATAAACATACGTGTTGGGGCCAATTTTAATATGTACGTTACGCGCATCATAAAAAAACTGATTTTTAATATAGGTATTTTCAAAATCGATACGGTGTTTGTTTGAAAGCGGAATAATCCAAGCACAAAGCGCAAAAATACCGATGGCAATAATTACTGAACTTAAAAAATAGGGAAACAATAAACGTTTAAAACTCATGCCACTATTCAGCATGGCAATAATTTCAGTATCAGCGGCGAGTCTAGCAGTAACAAAAACGGTAGCAATAAACACCGTTAAAGGACTAATCATATTGGCCATATAAGGAATAAAATAGATAAAATAATGGGTCACCACAAAGCCAAACGTTAGTTTATGCTTCATAAAATCTTCATTTTTTTCTACATAGTCAATCGCACAAATGATGGTAATCAGCGTGAGCACGACAAAGAAAAAGGTGATCAGTAATTTTTTGGTGATGTATTTATCTAATATCTTCATTATGGTGTTGAAAATAATATACGATGTTGATGGTAGAATAACATTCTATTTTACAAATATAGGTTGATTTGGTTAAATTAATAATTTGAGTTCAATTTATATGCATAAAGTTTGAATATAGAATAAGCTATAATTGAATAGTTAGCGCGTTTCGGGGTCGGGCAATCAGTCAATATCGTTATTTAAGTATTTGGGCAAATTTAAATCCGTGACAATCTGCTTAATTCGCCCAATCTGCGTGCCATTTGGCCCCGTTTTTCAACGGGGTTCTTTGTCTAAGAATAATCCCGCAAGTGCGGGAATCATGCAGATTGAACGGATAAGCGCTGATTTTTATTGAGTTAACGACATTGGGTGAAATCCATTATAGCCTTTGTTGCATCTGCTTCACCATCTTGTCTTTCCAAACAGCAAATGTACCCAATTGAATCTGAGTTCTTGCTTCGCCAACCAACCATAAATAAAACGACAAATTATGAATAGAAGCAATTTGAGCCCCTAATATTTCTTTAGAATGAAGCAAATGCCTTAAAAACGATTTAGAATAATTGGCACTGGCATAACAACTTAAGGTAGCATCGATGGGAGAAAAATCATTTTTCCATTTTTCATTCCTGATATTGATAATTCCTTCAGCGGTAAACAACATTCCGTTTCTAGCGTTACGAGTTGGCATTACACAATCAAACATATCCACCCCCAAGGCAATACATTCCAAAATATTCCAAGGCGTACCTACGCCCATCAAATAGCGAGGTTTATCGACAGGTAAAATATCACATACCACTTCCGTCATGGCATACATTTCCTCCGCAGGTTCTCCCACCGATAATCCACCAATCGCATTACCTTCTCTCCCAAATGAAGCAATGGTTTCAGCAGACTTTATCCTTAAATCTTTGAAGGTACTCCCTTGTACAATTGGAAAAAGCACTTGTTTATAGCCATACAAAGAAGACGTTTCATCAAACCTGTCTACACAACGTTTCAACCAACGATGTGTCATATTTAATGACTTACTTGCATAGGTATAATCACATGGATAAGGCGTACATTCGTCAAAAGCCATGATAATATCAGCCCCGATTTTACGCTGAATATCCATCACCCCTTCGGGCGTAAACAAGTGTTTAGAGCCATCAATATGAGACTTAAAAGTCACCCCTTCTTCCTTAATATTCCTGGTACCTGACAAGGAATACACCTGATAACCGCCACTGTCAGTCAAAATAGGGCCATCCCAAGTATTAAACTTGTGCAAACCACCCGCTTGTTGTATGGTATCCAAGCCAGGTCTCAAATACAAATGGTAAGTATTGCCTAAAATAATCTGCGCTTTGATATCTTCTTTTAATTCGCGTTTATGCACCGCTTTTACAGTCCCAGCAGTTCCTACGGGCATAAAAATAGGCGTTTGAATATCACCATGATCGGTATGTATAACGCCAGTACGCGCTTTGGTTAATAGGTCTTTTTGTTGTAGTTCGAAAAACATGGTAAGTTTTTAAATATAAATCCATTCACTGAATTCACTCATTTTTTTTACAATTTCATGAAATTTAGACTAAAATAAGCATTTAAAACTTCTATCATTTCTTATAAATA
>JBEAZU010000009.1:0-5541 GCA_041169945.1 Bacteroidota bacterium | reverse complement strand
TTTATTCAATTGTTTTATTTGAATGATCAGCGTTTATCCGCACAATCTGCTCCATCTGTGTTCAATTTTTATGTATGCTTTAAAAAAATACATACATGGCACGCAGATGATATGGATTTGGCGAATTTTCACGGATATATAAATCTATGTTTTCAATTTATTCAATTGTTGTATTTGAATAATCAGCGTTTATCCGCACAATCTGCTCCATCTGTGTTCAATTTTTATGTATGCTTTATAAGAATACATACATGGCACGCAGAGGATACGGATTGGGCGAATTTTCACGGATATATAAATCTATGTTTTCAATTTATTCAATTGTTTTATTTGAATGATCAGCGTTTATCCGCACAATCTGCTCCATCTGTGTTCAATTTTTATGTATGCTTTTAAAAGAATACATAAATGGCACGCAGAGGATACGGATTGGGCGAATTTTCACGGATATATAAATCTATGTTTTCAATTTATTCAATTGTTGTATTGCGTTTGCCCTGGGAATAGTTTTGAAAGGAAAATTTAGCACTTGTTATCAAAACTTATACGATAACAAACACGTAATGAATTCAAACAAACCCCTAATCACTATTTTATGAGAAAAATCATTGCCTTCTTCTGTGTATGTTTATTGTTTCACAGCAATATGTTTGCACTTCCGCCAAGTTCTACCATATCATCATCTGTAAATCTTTCAGGCGTAATTTTCAATTGCACCATTAATTCAGGCGGTATTGCCACCCTTACGGGTAACTATACAGTTGTCAGTACATTGACCGTAAATTCAGGAGGCATTTTAAATTTAAACAACTTCACTTTAACGGCTGGTGCGGTAATCATCAATAATGGTGGCATTATTTACGAAGCTGGCAATACGTCTGGCACCAGTAAATTAACCAGCACTGCAGGTATTGTATACCATAGAACCGAAGGACATACCGACTATTCTTATATATCCTCTCCTTTTGTTTCTTCCACTGGCGCTGCTGGTTATTATTATGATGAAACAAGCAGAACTGATGGAGACAATAAAACAGGCTGGAAAACCGCTTCTAGTAATTTTACGGTTGGAAAAGGGTATGCCATTGCTAGCCTAGGCACGAAAACGATCACGGCAACGGCAGGCGTTAAACTCACATGGACAAATACAAGCGTAGCCATTACCAACACCAACATAGATGCCACCACTAGCAAAAATGGCTGGAATTTACTTGGCAATCCCTTTGCGGCGCCCATGTTGGTAAGTTCAATGATTTCAACCAATAGCTTAGCGGCAATATATGTTTGGAATGGCACCAATTACTCCACCTTAAATTCTGGCAACTTACCTAGTGGACAAGGCTTTTTTATGCATACCAATGCCAACACCAACTTCAATTTTAACATTGCAGATGTCTCTACGACCTCCACCAATACTTTATTGAGAACCAATGCCGTAGAACAAATATCATTGATTTTAAAAGGGACAAATACCGATATCACCCAAATCGATTTTAGCAACGAAAGCAATGTAAGCGACAATTTTGATAGCCTTAAAGATGCCTATAAAAAATTCACCAGTACGGCTTCTGAAATCTTCACCAGTGTAGACAATAGCCCTTTGGCAATCAATAGCTTGAACAATACTGGCGATGAAAAAATCATCCCTGTAGGGATTTCAATTGCCAAAGAAGGCACCTATGAATTATCGGCCATCAATAATTCTGCCTATGCCAACCTTATTTTGAAAGATAAAATAACAGACACAGAAACAGATATTTCCAAAGCTGCCTATGCTTTTACCGCTACGCCAGGAAATACAAGCGATAGATTTACCTTGCAACTACCGGCGCAAAGGATAGCAGGTATCGACAACTTTAGCTCAAGCAACAACAAGGTGTACGCCAACGACAACCAAACCATCATTGTAAACACAAACATTGATCAACTTAGCGTAAGCGATTTGGCTGGCAATAAAATATATACAGGCACGGCGACAAACATCAACGTAAAAAAATCAGGTATATACTTATTAGAAACCATCACTGCAGGACAAAAACAAGTTTATAAAATCTTGGTTAAATAATTCTACCATTTCCCACACTTCAAAAAAAGAATTCCAATACATGGAATTCTTTTTTTGTTTAAGCAGCACACAAACAGTATTTACACTGTTTTATATTTTTTAAAAAACCAAACTTTTAAAAGGTCTGCAGTAAGGATATACATCAGTACAATGACAAGCATGATTACTATATTAAACATAGGTAAAGGAGACAAACCAGCTTCGGCAGCCAAAGGCGTATAAGGCAATCCAATGGTTAGTACTAAACCGAGCACACTTAATAGAAACAAGTATTTTCCAGGAGTACTTTTGAAGAAATTTTTATGCGTTCGAATTATAAATACAATAAATAATTCCGTTAAAATTGATTCCACAAACCATGCAGTTTGAAAGGCCGATTCTTTCACCTTCAACACATAATACAAGGTTAGAAACGTAATGACATCAAATATGGAGCTATGAATTCCAAAAATAACCATGTAATTTCTGATAAATTTCAAGTTCCACTTGCCAGGCCTTTCCAATTGTTCCTCGTCCACATTGTCGGAAGCAATGGTGAGATAAGGGAAATCAGTAATGAAATTCGTAAGCAATATTTGTTTGGGTAACATAGGTAAAAATGGCAAAATTAAAGAAGCAATGGCTACGCTAAACATATTGCCAAAGGTAGAACCCGTGTTGATAAAAATATATTTTAAGGTATTGGCAAATGTTTTTCTCCCCTCCCTGATACCATCCACCAGTACCATTACGTTTTTTTCCATGAGCACAAAATCAGCGGCTTCACTGGCAACGTCTACGGCATTTTCTACCGAAATTCCTACATCAGCGGCACTAATCGCCGAAACATCATTGATACCATCACCCATATAAGCGACGGTAAATGATTTGCGAAGTGCATGGATAATTCGTTCTTTTTGATGCGGTTCTACCTCAGCGAAAATATGCGTTTTCTTCACTAACATCACCAAGGCGGCAGTGCTCGTATTGAAAATCTCCTGCCCTGTGAGTACTACAGGATGCTCAATGCCAATTTGTAAAGCAATTGCTTTGGCCACATTTCTATTGTCACCTGTGATGATTTTTAATTTAACCCCTAGATTTTTTAAGGCAGCAATGGTTTCAACGATGTCAGCCTTTACAGGATCTTGCAACAAGATGAAACCAGCAAAAACCATCTCCGTTTCATCATCTTTAGAAATTCCAGGTTTCGTCAATACTTTATAACAAACACTCAGCGCCCTCCATCCTTTTTCTCCAAAACCAATAAACTGTTGCTCAATCGCTGCTTTATGGTTATCAATAGCCAAAACAGTACCATCACTCAAACGGATTTGGGTACATATTTCCAAAATCTGACGATAAGCCCCTTTACAAATCAACAGATTTTCATTGTTAGCAACAATGCCAATACTCAAACGTTTTCGAATAAAATCATAAGGTACCTCCCCTATTTTTTGAGGTTTCCATTTTGTTTCAAATGTCAATGCCTTTAAGGCTTCATCTATAGGATTGGCATAGCCCGATTCAAAAGTGGCATTCCAAAAGGCCAATTCCTGCACATATTCATTGGTATTTCCCAAGCCATCCACTACGCCCGCCACTTTGATGGCCCCTTCTGTGATGGTTCCTGTTTTGTCGGTACACAACAAATTCACCTCCCCTAAATTTTGAATAGAGGATAATTTTTTAACGATTACTTTTTTGTTTAATAGTCTTTTCGCGCCTGCACTCATGGCTATGGTCGTGATGGCAGGCAGTAATTCGGGGGCCATACCAACAGCCAAGGCCAAGGCAAACAAAGCCGACTCCATGACACTTTTATGGTTTAATAAATTCACCACTAAAATAAAAAAGGAAAGCACTAAAGTGATTTTCATTAAAAAAAAGCCAAATTCTTTGATTCCTTTTTCAAAGCTTGTTTCTACGCTTAGGCCAGCACTGTGCGCGATGCTTCCAAAAATAGTTTGTTCACCAACATTCACCACCAATGCTTGCGCACTGCCACTTACAATGCTAGTGCCTTCCCACAAGCAATTGGTTCTTTGAGACAAGGCTGTTTCAATGGGTAAGATCCCTGCCATTTTCAGCACAGGAAATGATTCGCCCGTTAAACTTGCTTCATTGGCATGGAGTTCATTGGCAGAAATCAGCAAACAATCTGCGGGCAATAAATCACCAGCATTGAGCAATAATACATCGCCTGCTACAATTTGAGAAGCAACAATTTCGTGTTCATGACCATCTCTGAGCACCAAAAATTTTAAGGCAATCATGGCCTGTAATTTTTCGACCACCTGACTGGCATTTCGTTCTTGATAAAAGCTTAACATACCGGTTGACAAGACAATAAAAAGAATTATATAAACATCGGTGGTCTCCCCTAAAAATGCCGACAATATAACAGCTCCCAATAACATCAACATCAAAGGACTTTTAAATTGACGCCAAAACAGTACAAGCATTTTTTCAAAACGCCCATTTTGTGGCAACCTAACCCCTTCGTTTCTCAACTTTTCTGCTGCTTTTTCAGCCGAGATACCCGAGGAAGAACTGCCTAAAGTTTGGTACCAATAATTGATGTCAAATGACCAAAAATTTTGATGGGGTATATTTTGCATGATAATCTTTTTGAAATAATACTAAAGCAGCAATAAGCGAAACTTTACAATACTAATACATTGCACTGCCAATAAAAATGATTTAAAACAGTAATCGTAATGAACACCAAAGATATAGCAAACTCATTTACAGTACATTTCAATTTGAAATGGCAGAATGTAAGATGATAAAAATAAGGCTCTCAATGATTTTGTGTGGGTAGCAATAATAGATTAAATGGTATAGCTGAACCTTCCTTTGGCGCCTTTTCGTAAAACTAAGCGACTCGTGAGAAAATGTTAAAATTCACGCCAAGACGCAAAAGGGGAAACACGCTAAGTGCACAAAAGTATAGTAGGATTATCAAACTAAGTTGATGATTTTTCTGATATTGGAAAATGGTAAAATATCACCTAACACCAAATATAAATCCATTCAAACCCCTATCTGCCATAACTTTTTCCTTCCATATAGGTCTGCAAAATTATGGTAGCGCTAATTTTATCTAAATTTCCTTTCACTTTTCTGTCTTTTTTACTCACTCCCGAAGCCACCATACTTTGCATCGCCATTTTGGAGGTAAATCGTTCATCCACTTGATGGATAGGAATATGGGGAAATCTATTTTGTAAATGTTTGATAAACACCGCCACTTGGGCAGAAGAATCGGTAGCAGTGCCATCTAAACTTTGAGGCAAGCCTACCACAAAGGCCTCCACAGGTTCTTTGGAGATATAATTGGTGGTAAAAGTATAAATTTCTGCCGTTGGAATGGTTTCTAAAGCGGATGCAATAATTTGTAAAGGATCGGTTACCGCTACCCCTACCCTTTTGGTACCATAATCAAAAGCCATTATTCTCATCGTTGCTCAATTTGAAACAAAGGTAGGGAAAAA
>JBEAZU010000008.1:0-3021 GCA_041169945.1 Bacteroidota bacterium | reverse complement strand
CTAGTGGTGGATGTAAATACAATACTTCAATCGTATTATAAACACAGTATAAAGTAGATGCATTGAACGCCCTTAATGAAGGTTTGTTTGATTGGAAATAAGAGCCTTGGGTAGTAAAGTTACCTTGAGTTTTGAAATTTGTACCTAGTTATACATCATAGTTGGTCTTTGCTTTGTAAGATGCTAAACATTTTACGAAGCAAAGACTTTCTTTTTTGAGGATGAATTTAACCATCAAACATTACGTGGACTACCTGCTAGGTCATGTTCAATTAAAATACCTTTTTATGGTACTTTTGGTAGCGTTTTGATTTTGGTATTCTTAAATAATCTCTTTATACTTGCTACCTTGAATAAAACAGTCTTATGAATAACTTATTTAGAACGAAGTCATTAAATCAAATTTTAAACGATGCCGATTCTTCTGAAAAAGGCCTCAAAAAAACTTTAACGGCTACAAGTTTGGTGGCTTTGGGTGTTGGCGCCATTATTGGAGCGGGTTTGTTTTCGCTTACGGGTATTGCTGCTGCCACCAATGCTGGTCCTGCAGTAACCATCTCATTTATAATCGCAGCGGTTGGCTGTGCTTTTGCCGGTTTGTGTTATGCGGAGTTTGCCTCTATGTTGCCAGTGGCAGGTTCGGCCTATACTTATTCCTATGCCACCATGGGTGAGTTTGTCGCTTGGATTATTGGTTGGGATTTGGTACTAGAATATGCGGTTGGTGCCGCCACCGTGGCCATTAGTTGGAGTCGATATTTAATCAAGTTGTTAGAGAAATTTCATGTCGCCAACATTCCTTACCAATGGATGATGTCACCTTTTGAAACCATCGTGGTGAATGGCGAATCTATTACGGGTATTTTGAATTTGCCTGCTGTTTTTATCACCGTGCTGATGTCATTGCTGTTGATTAGGGGCACGCAAGAATCTGCCAAGTTTAATGGTTTTGTGGTGGTATTGAAAATTACCGTGGTCATTGCGTTTATTGTGTTGGGGTGGAGCTATATCAATCCTGCCAATTATGCCGATTATATTCCTGCCAATACAGGTAAGTTTGAAAATTTTGGTTGGACAGGCATGGTCACTGGTGCTGCGGTAGTATTCTTTGCTTTTATTGGGTTTGATGCCGTGTCGACAGCCGCACAAGAAGCTAAAAACCCACAAAGAGATATGCCCATCGGCATCTTAGGATCTTTGATTGTTTGTACGATTTTGTATGTATTGTTTGCGCACGTATTAACAGGCCTTGAAAACTACAAAAACTTTATTGGGGAAGCGGCGCCTGTGGCCAAAGCCATTGCCAATACCCCTTATGTATTCTTACAAGAATTGATCATCATCGCCATTTTGGCTGGCTATTCTTCTGTGATTATGGTATTGTTACTTGGCCAATCGAGGGTGTTTTATTCGATGTCGAGAGATGGATTGTTGCCAAGAATTTTTTCTGATTTACATCCTAAATTCCAAACACCATACAAATCTAATTTGTTATTTGCGGTATTGGTAAGTGTGTTTGCTGCCTTGGTACCTGTTTCCATTGTGGGAGAAATGACCAGTATCGGTACCTTGTTCGCTTTTGTATTGGTTTGTGTAGGGGTTTTGATTCTCCGTAAAACCCAACCCAATGCCCCTCGTTCTTTTAGAACGCCTTTGGTACCCTTAGTGCCAATTTTAGGGATTTTGGTTTGTTTGTTTTTGATGTATTCTTTACCTGGAGATACCTGGATACGTTTAATTGTATGGATGGGCATCGGTATTGTCATCTATTTTGGATACAGCAAACACCATAGTAAACTTAGGAAATCAAATGAAGCTTCCTAAATTTTGAATTATCGGCAACTCAAAAAGACTTAGTTTTCATGTGAAGACTAAGTCTTTTTAACTTGTACTGGTTTGAATTTTTTGAAAAAAATCATTTTTTATTGAATTCAAATATAATTTTATAGTATTCCCTTACGTTAACAATCGAGGAATACTGGGAAGCATACGTTTATTGTCAATTTTTAGGCAAATTAAAATATCTTGTGTTTTTGCTTGACATGTTGCAAAGTATAATTATCTTGCGAAAGCTTTGAAAAGTATTTATTATTAAACATTCAAAGCTCCTCAAGTGATAAACTTCATTTTGGAAGTTTTCTAACACTAATCCTCACTAAAATAATCAATGTAAGAGTAGGCCATAGCTTCACTCATTTTTAAAATTTCGTATGTACAATATCGATCAACTGAATGACAAATTATTGTCAGAACTCAAAGAAATTGCCGAAACCCTTGGCATCAAAAGCTATAAAAAATTAGCCAAAGAAGAACTAGTTTATAAAATACTTGACCAACAAGCTATTTTACCCGAAGTTGAACTTCCTAAAATTACAGTGGCTCCAAAAAGAGTTGCCGTTGCCAAAGAAAATCAAGAACTAAAGCCAAATGCTGTTCCTAAAAGAGTGTCTATTGTAGAAACAGCGCCTGCAAAACCATTGTCTCCAAGGAAGCCTGTAGTTGTAGAAGCGGCTCCTGTTGCGCCTGTTGTAGCTTCCATCGTGGCCAATGTCACCGAAGAAGAACCTAAAATTCGCCCAAGGGTGAAGCGTGAAAATGTACAGGAGATTGTTATTCCTGCAGATATTGATCCTGCATTTTTGCCTAGTACAGAAGTACCAGGCGTAGAAGTTCCTTTTTCAACGAATACCCAAAGTGCTGCTGTGGTAACGGAACCTGTTTTGGTGAAATTGCCTGAGAATAATCATGATCATCAAGCGACTGATAAATTTCCTCCTAGAGATGTTATTCGTACTCGTACGGCCGCAGCGCCTTCTCAAGCGCCAGTAAGACAACAAGCGCCTGTTATTCCTCAAAGCAATGTCAAAGATTTTGATGGCATTATCTTGAATGAAGGGGTGCTTGAAATGATGACCGAAGGCTATGGCTTTTTACGTTCATGCGATTACAATTACTTAGCCTCTCCTGATGATATTTATGTGTCTCCTTCTCAAATCAAATTGTTTGGTTTAAAAACAGGGG
>JBEAZU010000007.1:0-5356 GCA_041169945.1 Bacteroidota bacterium | reverse complement strand
GTGAAGCATAAATTGTTTTCGAATAATCCCGAAGACGTGCATGCCAGGATTTGGGCATTGATTGTATTTCAGTATTGGTGGAAAAAGTATTTCATTGCTTCAAATTAATACTTCCTTGCCTGAGTCTGAAGGAAGAATAGAATTGTAACTTTACCCTGCAAAAAATAGGAAAGCTTTTTTGGCCAAACATTAAGCAACTAAAAATTAAATAAATACATTTTGAGACCTAAGTTTATAGTGATTGATATTTTTTGGGTGACATTTAGGCTTTGGAGTCAGGATTCGGTGTTTTCAAAAATGAGTTTATGGCTTCTTTTTGTAAAGTTTAGAATCAAAGCATCTTATTACAAAAGGTTTCCATCGGCAAAAGGCTACACTGAAAATATCTTTAGGCATCGTATGACCTTCAGTTCGTATGATACTTTTTTGTATTCGTTTAAAGAATTATTTATCACGCAAATATATCGTTTTAAAACAGCTGATTCACATCCTGTCATTATCGATTGTGGAAGTAATATAGGGATGTCGGTGCTGTTTTTTAAATTACTTTATCCAAATGCCACCATGCTTGCATTTGAACCAGAACCACAAAATGTGTCGTTGCTTCAGCTTAATGTAGCTTTTAACCATTGGCATGACGTGCGTATTTACCCAATGGCTTTGAGTGATAGGGAAGAAATTTCCTTTTTTAGAAAAAATAACCTGGGAGATGGCTCCTTAAAAGGAAGCTTATTGCCTTTGAGGGGAAATGAAGATATGATTGAGGTGTCTACCGTGCTTTTGTCGACTTATTTAAACCAAGAGGTGGCGATGGTAAAAATGGATATCGAAGGAGCCGAAATGGCCGTAATACAAGAATTGATCAATACCAATAAATTTAAGTATATCCAACAATTGATTGTGGAATACCATCAAATTGGCACCGCTCAAAACAAAGAAGGGCTAGATTCTTTTATTGATTTATTGAAAAATAATAACCATACTTGTAACGTTTTGCACCAAGGGGATATTGACTATTCAAATCAAGTTCAAGATGTACTCATTCATTCAACGCTATTAAACTAAAATTATGGCCGAATTCATGATTGATATTACCTTACCAGAAGATTTGGAAGAGGATTTTATCGCCAAAATACCAGAACAAAGAACCATGGTAAACCGTCTCATGCTTAAGGGCATTGTTACCAGTTATAGTTTGTCGATGGATAGGGGGAAACTTTGGATAACGATGGAGGCAAATACGAAACAAGACATTGTAAAACAATTAAATGCTTTTCCTTTGATCTCCTATTTTACGTATCATATTTATAGTTTGGCATTTTATAATGCCCCCGTGATTAAAGTCCCACCGTTCTCAATCAATTAAGGTATGTTTTTTATTTTATCTAAAACCTTGTTTTATTTAATTATGCCCGCCACTTGGATGTTGGCTTTGTTATTATGGGCAGTGTTTTCAAACAAAAATAGAAAGAAGATAGTCATTGCATTGACTTGTATTTTTCTGTTTTTCACCAATGGCTACGTGGCCAATAAATTGCTGCACTTGTGGGAATTTCAACCTATCCCTGTTAAACAAGTGAAGCACCATCAATTGGCTGTAATCTTGACGGGGGTTACCAATTATGGCCAAGAACCTTACGATAGGGTATATTTCAATAGAGGTGCTGACAGAATTTTACATCCATTACAATTGTATAGGATGGGTAAAATTGATAAGATATTGATTACCGGTGGCACTACTCCCGCCAAAGATACCGTGCTGATAGAGGCTTTGCAATTGAGACAAGTATTGTTGTATGCTGGTGTAGATTCCAATGATATTTATATAGAACCCAAAGCGATCAACACCCGTGAAAATGCACTTTTTTCTGCACCTATCATCAAAAAAATGGTGGGCGATACTCCTATATTGTTGGTGACTTCTGCATTTCACATGCGTCGTTCATTGGCTTGCTTTGCCAAAGTAGGCGTCAAATGCGATCCTTATCCGGTTGACTTTAGAATTACAAATTCTATTTTTGGCATGGCACATTTAATTCCAACTTTTACGGCCTATACCCATTGGGAAATGATGGTGCATGAAATATTTGGGTATATCGTATACAAAGTGATGGGCTACAGCTAATCATGAATCGGGTTATGAGAGAAGTTATTTCTTCACCTTTCCCATTTATAAATTGATGTGTATACCACAAACTTATGTTTTGGTTTGGTCTTGGGGTTTAAAATTCATCCTCCCAAAAAATACATCACAATTTTACCAAGCTGTTGTTGGTGAAAAAAAACATAGACGGCGAAAGAGATCTTATCTCAATGATGCAATAAACGTAGTTTTATATATCCAATACTTTTTTAATCGCGTCTTTTATTTCGTTAAGCGTCTGTTTGTCAATGTTTCCGATTTTAGTTAAAAGTCGTTCTTGGGAAAGTGAACGAATTTGAAAACAATCTGCAGAGGATGTTTTAGAAAGGCCATTCATGGAATTTGGTTCAATTTTTACCATCCAAGGTGCCATGTCGTAACGCTCTTTCCAATCCGTAATGGGTACAATAATTTTTAAGGGCAGTTTGCCAAGACTATTATCATTTACAATTATTGCCGGTCTTTTTTTCTGTATTTCAGCCCCTTTTGTAGGGTCGAGGTCAATTAACCATATCTCACTTTGTTTCATAGAAGTTTTCTAGGTCAAGCGTGGTAAATGCAGTAAGCTCTTTATCGTTTACATAATCGCTGTACAACTCATTGGCTGCCCATTCCATTTGGTGGCCTATCTCTTCTTTTTTAATAGATTTGATAGTTTCTTCCACAATATAAAATCGTTTAGTGAGTGGTAGACGTTGAATTTCCTGTATTAAGGCTATCGTTTCCATAATAGAAGTTTTTAAATGTTCATTTTAATTGCTTTACGCTTTCTAAGTCTTTCATGAATTCTTTGGCTACTATTTCTTTAGAAGGATGAAGTTTCTTTTTTAGCTAATTTTAGTTCTTCAACCTACCAAGGAAAGTGTGTGCCGGTGGTTCTTTTATGTGATATAAGCAAGTTTGTTATTTGAATTTGCCTAACATTGACATGAGAATATTATTCACTGTCAGGCACACTTTTATGAAATTCCTTTTCTTAGTTTAAATCAATCGTATTTTAAATATGCCTATAAGTGTTTTTGATTGTGTTTTCTGTATTCAATAACCTAAAATGCTTTTGATTAACACTTAATACGAAAATACGGTTTATAAATGTAATTAAAAAATCAAAAATATTTTGTTTGAAATTAAGGTGTTACTATTGCGAGTAAAATTCACCTTTGGTGTTCACCATCCACAATATATGCATCTACAACAAACCCAACAAGGCCTTTACAATATATTTTGGTTTGGTCTTAGGGTTTAAAATTCATCCTCCAAAAAACATCACAATTTTGCCAAGCTGTTGTTGCTGAAAAAAATATCGACGTATAGGAGATAAGAAATAGGGAAATGAACTTGGTTTGGGGTGGTGTATTTTGGTGAGATAAAAAACAGGCTCATGAATAATACTTGTGTACCTAATTCAAAGTTAAGTCTAAATTAAGCATAAGCTTAGCTTTAATTTTCTTGTTAACAATGCTTTATTTTTTTAGCTTTGTAACAGTATGACTGAACAGATTTTAATCCTAGACTTTGGTTCTCAATTCACGCAGCTAATTGCACGTCGTGTTCGTGAACTTAATGTGTATTGTGAAATACATCCATATAATAAAATACCAACGATAACGGCTGATATTAAAGGGATTATCCTTTCTGGAAGTCCTTGTTCTGTACGCGAAGCCGATGCCCCTGATGTAGATTTAAGTTTGTTTCCAGCCCATATTCCTGTCTTGGGAGTATGTTATGGGGCACAACTATTAGCTCAAAAAATGGGTGGTACTGTACAAGCTTCTAATACTAGGGAATATGGTCGTGCCATGTTAAGCCCATTGGTGGCAAACAGGTTAACGGCAGGGATTGCGGAATTGTCTCAGGTGTGGATGTCTCACGGGGATACCATTACCGCTATTTCAGAACACATAGAGTTGATCGCCAGTACCGAATCGGTACGTGTAGCGGCCTATAAAATCAAAAACAAAGAAACATACGGCATACAATTTCATCCTGAAGTTACCCACAGCTTAGAAGGTAAACTGATGGTGTCGAATTTTGTAAATGAAATCTGTGGTTGCAAAGGCGACTGGACTTCTGCTTCTTTCATCGAAACTACTATCCAAAACCTGAAAACTAAATTAGGCGACGATAAAGTAGTTTTAGGTTTGTCGGGCGGAGTTGATTCATCGGTTGCAGCGGTGTTGATTCATAAAGCCATAGGTACTAATTTATATTGTGTGTTTGTTGACAATGGTTTGCTTCGTAAAAATGAATTTGAAGAAGTACTGGAGTCTTATAAAAACATGGGGTTAAACGTGATTGGCGTAAATTCTAAAGACGTATTTTATGCTGCCTTAGAAGGTTTGTCCGATCCTGAAGCCAAAAGAAAAGCCATTGGCAAAGCCTTTATCGATATTTTTGACCAAGAGTCCACCAAATTA
Organism: Bacteroidota bacterium; assembly: GCA_041169945.1. Classification (GTDB taxonomy): domain Bacteria; phylum Bacteroidota; class Bacteroidia; order Cytophagales; family UBA9547; genus CALPQG02. The sequence goes on along the minus strand of JBEAZU010000007.1, from coordinate 796 downwards.
AAAGATGTGAAATGGTTAGGACAAGGCACTATTTATCCTGATATCATTGAATCTGTTTCTGTAAAAGGACCATCAGCAACCATCAAATCTCACCATAATGTGGGTGGTTTGCCCGATTATATGAAATTACAAGTGGTGGAGCCATTGAATACTTTGTTTAAAGATGAAGTAAGGTTAGTGGGTAGGGCCTTAGGCATTGAAGAAAAAATTATTGGTCGTCATCCATTTCCAGGACCTGGTTTGGCCATCAGAATTTTGGGAGACATTTCTCCTGAAAAAGTAGCCATTCTTCAAGAAGTAGACCACATCTTTATCCAAGGATTAAAAGACAATAATTTATACAACCAAGTTTGGCAAGCAGGCGCGATTTTATTACCCGTAAAATCAGTAGGCGTAATGGGCGACGAACGTACGTATGAAAGTGTGGTGGCTTTAAGAGCCGTTCAAAGTGTAGATGGCATGACTGCTGATTGGGTACATTTACCTTATGAGTTTTTGGCCAATATCTCTAATGAAATTATTAATAAAGTAAGAGGTGTCAATAGGGTAGTGTATGACATTAGCTCTAAACCCCCTGCGACTATTGAGTGGGAATAGATTTGTTAGGTATTAAGTATTAGGTATTAAGTATTAGGTATCAAGTATTAGGTATTAAGTCTTAGGTATTAAGTCTTAGGTATTAAGTATTAAGTCTTAGGTATTAAGTATTAGGTATTAAGTCTTAGGTATCAAGTCTTAGGTATTAAGTATTAGGTATCAAGTCTTAGGTATTAAGTCTTAGGTATTAAGTCTTAGG
>JBEAZU010000006.1:0-3414 GCA_041169945.1 Bacteroidota bacterium | reverse complement strand
AAAGTATACTAGGAAAAATTATCGGTCAAACGGTAAATAAAACGACGGTAAGCATTAAGCTATTAGACATTTATGACAAACCAACAGAAACCAATGTGGATGTTACGTTTGTTAACAATGTGACAGGTGAGGCAGTTTATGATTTCGAACATTATTTAGATGGCAATGGTAATCCTGATACTTTAGTTGTTGATGGGGTAATTAGTTATGATGTCATTGTAAATACGATTCCTGCCGTTATCAAAAGAAACGTATACCTAGAAGGTGGCAAGCACAATATCATTGAAGTTAAATGCCCACAAGGCACCTTAAATGTCAATTTTGAAGGAGGCGCAAATGATTATAAAAACCTAAACGCTGTCGTAAAACAAGTAGATTCAACCAATACCTTGCACAATTACAAAGTAGGTGTTAAAAGTAAATTTATTGTAGGCGCTTACGATATTGAAGTTTTGACCCTTCCTAGGTTAATTTTCAAGGATGTTCAAATCAATCAAAGTCAAACGACGACCATTAAAATACCTCAACCAGGCGTATTTAGTATTCCAATTTCTACAGTAGGTTGGGGAAGTTTATTTCAGGTAGTACCCAATACAGGAGACCACAAATGGATTTATGATTTTGACAACAACAGCAAAGTCTTAATGCCTATGCAACCTGGCGATTACAAAATTGTATTCAGAGCAAAAGGATCTAAAGGAGCCATCCATACGGATGTACAATACTTCAACATTAAACCAGGCGCCACGACCATGATTAAATTATACAATAAATAATCATTCGTTTCTCCTACACATGACCACAAAAATAGCAAATGAAAAAATTTCCATATACAGAAAAATTAGATACTAGATCAGGTTTTGGCGCTGGCCTTCACGAACTAGGAAAAACAAATCCAAATGTTGTAGCCTTGTGCGCCGATTTAATTGGATCACTTAAAATGGATGCTTTTGTAAAAGATTTTCCTGAAAGATTTTTTCAAGTGGGCATTGCAGAAGCCAATATGATAAGTTTGGCAGCAGGTTTAACGGTTGGAGGAAAAATTCCATTTACAGGAACATTTGCCAACTTCTCTACAGGCCGTGTGTATGATCAAATTCGTCAATCGGTAGCCTATTCAGGCAAAAATGTTAAAATAGCCGCTTCACATGCAGGGTTAACATTAGGAGAAGATGGTGCCACGCATCAAATTTTAGAAGATATTGGGTTAATGAAAATGCTACCAGGCATGGTCGTTATTAACCCATGTGATTATAACCAAACCAAAGCGGCCACCATTGCTGCCGCAAATTACGAAGGACCAGTTTATTTAAGATTCGGTCGTCCAGCCATTCCAAACTTCACCCCTGCTGACCAAACTTTTGAAATTGGCAAAGCGGTGACGTTAAATGAAGGTACAGATGTAACTATCTTTGCGACAGGACATTTGGTATGGGAAGCCATACTTGCAGGTGAAAAATTAGCAGAAAAAGGTATCTCTGTAGAAATAATAAATATACATACCATTAAACCTTTAGATGAAGCGGCGGTCATAGCTTCGGCGCTTAAAACTAAATGTGTTGTCACGGCAGAAGAACACAATATTTTAGGCGGTTTAGGGGAATCCATTGCAGGCGTTTTAGCACGTCATTTGCCTACCCCTATTGAAATGGTAGCCGTAAATGACACCTTTGGTGAAAGTGGTGAACCAGCACAATTAATGGAAAAATACGGACTAAGCGCCAATCATGTGGTCGCTGCGGTAGAAAAAGTGATGTCAAGAAAATAGTAACCTAACGTTATTTGTAGCGTAAAAGAAGCTACTTGATTGCCATCGCGTAATCGAGTAGCTTCTTTTAGTTTAGAGTTGCCCGTTTAGAGTTAAGAGTTCTAAGCAAAAAACCCTAAACGCTAAAATGATAATCAGAAAACATTGGAAGACATCGCATTAATACAACAATTTCAAAATGAGCAAACCAAAAACTATGCTTTTAACTTAATCGTTAAAAAGTATCAGCAAAAGGTATATTCGCTCACAAGAAAAATGGTGATTGACCATGACGATGCCAATGATTTAACCCAAGATACCTTTATCAAAGTTTGGAATAACCTCGAAAATTTTCGCCAAGATGCTCAACTTTTTACCTGGATCTATAGAATTGCCACCAATGAATGTTTGAATTTTTTAGCCAAAAAAAGAAGAAAATTCTTTGTACCTATTGTGGATGTGGAGGCGCATCTGTCAAGTTATATTGACCAAGGAAAATACATTACCGGAGATGAAATTCAATTAAAATTACAAAAAGCGATACTGACTTTGCCTGAAAAACAAAGGTTGGTATTTAACATGAAATACTTTGAAGAATTGAAATACGAAGAAATTTCTGACATTGTAGGAACATCAGTTGGTGCCTTAAAAGCATCATACCATATTGCCGTTAAAAAAATTGAAGAATATATCAATCGCGATTAAACCTTTATATTAAAATAGCATCTTAAAAAAGCATGAAAAGCAAAAGCAAAATATTACTTACTGATCTCAAAAAGGACATACAAATGAATGTTCCTGAAGGATTTCATGAGCAATTGCGCCAAGCCATCGCACAACAAACTACAGCGAGTTTACTGGAATCGTTAAAAACTAAAAATGAAATATTTGTTACCCCAAACAATTATTTCAGTGAATTACAAAATGACATCAGCAGTCAAACTTCAGACTTAAGCCTTGAACCCTCTATTGTTGGCAAATGGCAAGAGCAATACCACGCCATCAAAAACAAAGAACTGTTTTTAACCCCTGAGCGCTATTTTGATTTGTTACCAGCCAAAATACAATTGGCCATCTGTAACCGCAAAAGCTCGTGGTTTTCGTATAGAGAAGAGGTATTTATTAAGTACCTTTGGAAACCTGTTCCAATATTGGCATCGGTGCTTTGTTTGGTAGTTTCCTATATGGTTTTCAACAAAAACAATGAAATAGCAACACCAAATTCAATTGCCATCAAAAACACAGCAACATCGATTCAAAACTTGTCTCAATCTGAAATACTTGACTACCTAGCTTCAGAAGACAACAGTGAATTAGACGTCGTAGAATTGGCTTCCAACCAAAAAATAAATACTAATGAAGAATTTAAAAATTCAGCTATTAAAGTAGATCGCAAAACTATTGAAGAAACATTTTCTAGTGAGGAAATTGAAGAATTATCATTAGAAGAATTATAATGAAAAAAATCATACGCTACATATTGACCCTATTGGCTTTGGCAAGCACTGCTTATGCCCAAAACCCTGGAAATCGTGAAAAGATTGAAGCGGCTAAGATTGGCTTTATCAGTGAACGCTTGGCTTTAACGCCCAAACAAGCACAAACTTTTTGGCCAATTTACAATGAATATACTTTCAAGAAAAAAGAAATTCGCAAGGCCATTAACC
>JBEAZU010000005.1:0-4539 GCA_041169945.1 Bacteroidota bacterium | reverse complement strand
TCTAACCCAAGCAAAATGTCTTGGCTTAAAGAAATGTATATTTCATATAGCCTCACTTCTGGGGTACAAATCACCAATGTGGTCAACAGCGCGACCACCTTTAACAACTTGGCTTTAGAGCAAAGCACCAAACGCATAGGCGACACCTTAGAGCTCAATAACAAGGGCATGAATTACATGCTTAACCATGCCCAAATTTCCGCCGTGCATAGCATTCCTATCGGAACCAGCATTAAACTGTTTAAATACTTCAATTTAAACCCTTCATTTAGCTATTATGATTATTGGAATACCCGAAGATTGCAGTACAGTTTACTGCCAGGCACAGATTCTTTAAAAATTGACACACTTAAAGGACTAGAAAGAACGTACGCCTATGCTTTAAGTGCCAATGTCACCACAAGGGTTTACAATACTTTATATATTAGAAGCAAAAGAATTGAAGCCATACGCCATGTGATGTTGCCTACGGTAGGTTTTTCATATAGCCCTGATTTCTCCAACAATGGTTTTCAAAAACTGTATTACAACTCTGACCCTAACAAATTTCAAAAGCTTTCGATGTACCAAGGCTTAGGTACCAACCCTTCGACCTCCAACGAAATACAGATGTTGAGTTTTAGCTTAAGCAATACTTTTGAAGCAAAGCTCAAAAAACACACAGACACCTCTGTGACCTTCAAAAAAGTAATGTTGCTCGACAACTTTGGCTTGAGTGGTAATTACAACCTTAAGGCTGATTCCTTTAAACTTTCAAACATCAGTGTGAATGCCCGAACGGTGTTGTTAAACATGCTTAATATAAACGGTACGGCAACCCTAGACCCTTATCATTATGCCTCGACCCATGAACCTAATTTAAAGAAAAATCAGTTTAAACGCGTTGATAGCATTGCCAATATTGGGGACATGAAATGGATAAATTTTAACCTCAGTACCTCCACAAGTTTAAATCCTGCGGCCTTTAAATCTGAAAGAAAACGAGAGCAACAAATGTCTCCTGAAATGATTGCGTATTACAGGGCAAATCCACACCTAAAATATGTAGATTTTAGTATTCCATGGAATTTAAGCGTAAGCTATAATGTCAATTGGTCGAACAATCCATTGACCCATATCAGTAAACAAACGGCACAAAACACCAACTTTAGTGGTGATGTTAGCTTAAGTGAAAAATGGAAAGTAGTATTTTCGTCTGGTTACGACATCTTGACTAAAAAAATGGCCATAGGCGCCACAAGCATGTCGGTGATGAGAGACTTGCATTGTTGGCAGATGAATATCGCTTGGTACCCTTTTGCGGCCACACAAACCTTTATTTTCAATATCGCTGTAAAAGCGCCCTCATTACAAGATTTAAAATTAACCAAAAGAGGACAAGGAAAAGGGTTTTGATATTGGTAATACTTACCACATCACTACGTGTACGTTTGGTCATCCCAATACGCTTTGGGGGATATGTTATTGCGAGCAATTACTCGTCATAAAAACGAATCTCACTATTTTGATAGCGATAGGCCTATGTTAGGACTTGCTTAAAAACTCGCTTACCTATTAATCTTTACTTTCATTCTAATATTTGTCACTTATTTCCTTGATGAAAAAAGTAACCGACGAAAATCAAGACTCGGCCACGGTGGACATTTGTATAAAAAATGCTACGAATTTGCTCCATTACGCTGAAACAAAACAAACTCGCCCCAAAATTTGTTGGAAACACAACATAATCGTGTGGTTCAAACAGTGTTTTGTTTTTAACCGCTTCCCGAGAATATCGGGATCACGCATTTTTTATAAGGTCGAATGCAAGACAATTCAAAGAATACGCATGATTTGCTTGCATTTTATACGCTTTTTTTAATTATAATTTACTGATATTTAAAATATTAATGTTTTTTCAGCAGACCCTATTTAGGATTGTTAAAATGTTAGGCTATTTAGGGACTGAAAAACACGAAGGGCTTTAAGCAAAACTAATAAGTATTGCATCCTGAGATTAAAATTGGACAAAATAACTACTCACAGCAAAACAATTGAAATCGATAAAATCACTCGTATATAACCATCTAAAACGAAAAAAATTCTTATAAAAAAACGTTAGACTGCTGCTCACAATTTGTAAGCAGCAGTCTAACGTTTTTAAGGAAACAATAAATGAAGCGTCTAAAAAGCTATGGTCATTATTTTCTTTTCTTGGCGAATTTTTTATTCCCTCTATCGCGATTGTCTTTTTTATCTCTACTACGCCTATCATCAGATCGACCATCATTGCCAGCTTTATTGTGGTGAATGGTTTCTCCAACAAATTCTAAATCTATGGTTCTTTTGTCGAGGTCAGTACCTTTTACCAAGACCACTACGGTATCGCCCAAACAAATTTCTTTGCCAGTGGCGCGACCTAATAATCGGTAATTTTTAGCATCTAATTCATAGTAATCGTCTTTCATATCACTCATCCTTACCATGCCTTCGCATTTGGTTTCGGTGATTTCCACAAAAACACCCCATTCCGTTACCCCAGATACAATGCCCGCAAATGGTCTTTTCTCCATCATTTGCATGTATTGTACTTGTTTGTATTTGATAGAAGACCGTTCTGCTTCAGCAGCCAAAATTTCACGGTCAGAAGCATGCTTGCATTCGTCTTCCACTTCTTCTTTGGAGGCCGAAGGTTTACCATCTAAATACAATTGCAAAAGTCTATGGGCAATCATATCAGGATACCTTCTGATTGGAGAAGTAAAATGAGTATAATGATCGAAAGCTAAACCAAAATGGCCTTTTTCTTCGGTCGTATACTTGGCTTTCGACATGGTACGAATGGCCAAACTTTGCAGTACGTTTTCTTCAGGGGTCCCTTCAATTTCATGCACCAAAGCATTGAGTGAATGGGCAATATTTTTAACATCTAAGCTAATCGAATGACCAAATTTAGTCGCAAAAACAGAGAATGCTTGTAATTTTTCGGTGTTGGGAGAATCGTGAATACGGTAAACCATGGTCAGGCCATCACTGTCCTCGTTTTTCCTATTTTTATGGTATATAAATTCAGCAACACGTTTATTGGCCAACAACATAAAATCTTCAATCAGCTTATGGGCATCTTTTCGTACTTTCGGAATTACCGCAAGAGGAATACCACGATCATCTAATTGAAATTTAACTTCAACGGTTTCAAATCCGATGGCGCCATTTTTAAACTTCGCATCCCTTAATTTATAGGCCAATGCGTTCAAGGTTTTGATTTCATCACTGTATTCCCCTTCGCCTTGTTCAATAATTTCTTGCACCTCTTCATAAGAAAATCTTCTGTCAGAATGGATAATGGTTCTTCCAAACCATTCTTTTTGGATTTCAGCATTTTCATTCAATTCAAATACCGCAGAAAAAGTCAATTTATCTTCATTAGGGCGAAGTGAACACAAGCCATTGGATAATTTTTCTGGAAGCATAGGCACACACCTGTCTACCAAATATACCGAAGTGGCTCTGATAAAAGCCTCTCTTTCAAGTGCCGTATCTGGGGTAACATAGTGGGTAACATCGGCAATATGTACGCCTACTTCCCAATTGCCATTAGGTAATTGACGCAATGAAAGGGCATCATCAAAATCTTTGGCATCGACAGGATCGATGGTAAAAGTGGTTATTTTTCTAAAATCTTTACGCAGTTTTATTTCTTCCTTGGCGATTTTGTCAGATATTTTTTCCGCTTCTGCTTCTACTTCTTCCGGGAAATCGGTCGGCAAGCCAAATTCTACCATGATGGCATTCATTTCGGCTTCATTTTCACCTGCTTTCCCTAGCACTTTGATGATTTTACCTACCGGGTTTTTCCCTGGTCTTGGCCAATCTAAAATTTTAACAATTACCTTATCGCCATTTGTAGCACCATTGAGGTTTTCATTGTACACAAAAATATCAAAATGTATTTTTTTCCCATCAGGAATCACAAAGCCAAAACGAGGAGACAATTGTAGTTTACCTACAAATTCATCTCGTTTTCTGGTCACCACTTCTACTACTTCCCCTTCGAGACGTTTATCATTCCCTCTTTTACCTCTATTGCTACTGCTGTCGGTATAATGTACATTGATGCGCACCTTATCGCCATCAACGGCACCATTAAGGTCTTCTGTTTTTACCCAAACATCAGGTCGATCGTCTCCGATGACCACAAACGCAAACCTTGCATTCACATGATCGACAGTGCCAATAAGTGAATCTTCTAAGACCGGCTTGGCAAACATAAAGTTGCCATTTTTCTCCACTTTTACTTTTGCAACAGCAATCAAATCTTCTAAAGCTTGAAGAATGCCATATTTTGAAATAAGGCCATTTACTTCTTTTTGCTGAAGAATATTTTTGAGTGAAAGTGACACTCCTGAATTGTCGTACAATATTGCTAATACAATGTCTTCTATTTCTTTGGGAGAAAGTAAGTCTGCACTTGCTTTCTTAATCCTATTCCTTGCCATGATAAGTAGTATTATATAGGGTCTTATACTCGTAAACCACAAGTAAAGATGCTGTAAATGT
>JBEAZU010000004.1:0-4780 GCA_041169945.1 Bacteroidota bacterium | reverse complement strand
ACAATTGAATAAATTGAAAACATAGATTTATATATCCGTGAAAATTCGCCCAATCCGTATCCTCTGCGTGCCATTTATGTATTCTTTTAAAGTATACATAAAAATTGAACACAGATTGTGCGGATAAACGCTGATGATGCCTCTTTGTACCTTCTATTCATTCAAATAAAACCACCATTTAAATGCGTTTGCCCTAAAACTATTCCTATGAAAATATGATTTATCACCTATGTTTCTTACTTTTGAAGGTTAAAATTTAGCATATTGAGTTTCGAAAAAAGACATATAGCGATATTGGGCTCCACGGGGTCAATTGGTACCCAAGCCTTAGAGGTGGTAAGAAGTTTTCCTGATTTGTTTGAAATAGAAGTGCTTACGGCGATGAACAATGCCGACTTATTAATCAAACAAGCCTTAGAATTTAAACCCAACACGGTTGTCATAACCAATGAAGCGCTGTATGACAAAGTGTTCGCGGCCCTAAATCCTGCAGATATCAAAGTATACACCGGTTTCAAGGCATTGAATGCCGTGGTGCAGATGGAGGATATTGAAATAGTGCTCACCGCTTTGGTTGGCTATGCAGGCTTATTGCCTACCCTTAAAGCCATTGAAGCCGGAAAACATATTGCCTTGGCCAACAAAGAAACCTTGGTCGTGGCGGGAGAATTGGTAACCGCCTTGGCAGAAGAAAAAGGGGTGAATATTTATCCTGTCGATTCAGAACACTCTGCTATTTTTCAATGTTTGGTAGGTGAATTTCATAATCCCATCGATAAACTGATACTTACGGCTTCAGGTGGCCCTTTCAGGGGAAAAGATATTGAATTCTTAAAAACTGTGACCAAGGCGCAGGCTTTAAAACATCCCAATTGGGAAATGGGGGCAAAAATCACCATCGATTCAGCTTCTTTAATGAACAAGGGTTTAGAGGTCATTGAAGCCAAATGGTTATTCGCCGTGAAACCTTCTCAAATTGAAGTGGTTGTTCATCCTCAGTCTATTGTGCATTCTTTGGTACAGTTCGAAGATGGCTCCCTTAAAGCACAAATGGGTTTGCCCGACATGAGGGTGCCTATTCAGTATGCCTTGAGTTTTCCTCACCGTTTACAAAGTGATGCGCCCAAATTTGATTTCATGCAGTATCCAAACCTTAGTTTTGAGGCGCCAGATAAAAACACCTTTAGAAATTTACAATTGGCCTATGATGCTTTATACAAAGCAGGCAATATGCCTTGTATCTTAAATGCCGCCAATGAAGTAGCCGTGAAACTGTTTTTAGAAGATAAAATTTCTTTCTTAGGCATGTCCGATTTAATTAACGACTGCATGGCAAAAGTCAATTTTGTTGAAAAACCAAGCCTTGAAGATTACATTTTAACCGATGAAGCCACCAGGGAATTGGCGCATCAAATCAATAGTAAATAATAAATTAATCACGCTTTTCGGTAGCGAAACAATAGTTAGTCTAAAACATAACAATATAAAATGGAGGCAATAGTTCAGTGGGCTCAATTGATTTTGGCGCTTTTAATTTTAGTGGGTTTACATGAAGCGGGTCACATGCTATCGGCTAAATTTTTTGGCATGAGGGTAGAAAAGTTTTCGATTGGATTTAGTCCAACCCTTTGGTCTTTCAAAAAAGGCGATACTGAGTACGCTTTTGGAGCCATTCCTTTTGGTGGTTTTGTGAAAATTTCAGGGATGATTGACGAATCTTTGGATGTTGAAAGTATGAAAGAAGCGCCCAAAGCTTGGGAGTTTCGCTCAAAACCTGCATGGCAACGTCTTATCGTAATGCTCGGAGGGATTATTGTGAATGTCATTACTGGGGTCGCCATTTTTGTATTGATTACTTATTTCAATGGGCAACGTGTGGTGCCTATGAGCGAAGTCAATAAGTATGGCATTGTGGCCTATGAGATGGGTAAAGAACTTGGTCTTCAAACTGGTGATAAAATATTGAAAGTAAATGGCAAGGCCATTACGCAATTTGCGGATGCTGTCGGGATGGATATCCTGTTGGCGGATGGGGCGTATTATACCATCGAAAGAAATGGTAAAATAATCGACATTAAAATTCCTGCTGATTTTGTAGATAAATTAGCCAAAAATAGCCGTAAAAAAGACAGGCAACAATTTATTGACCAAGCCTTGCCCTTTCAAGTGGATTCTGTATTGCATGGAACTGGGGCTTTTAAAGGGGGCCTTAAAAGGGGGGATAAAATCATTGACATTGCCGCCCACAAAATAACTTTTTTCCATGAATTGCAAGAAACCCTAAAAGCTTTCAAAAACAAAGAAGTAGCCATTAAGGTCGATCGTGATGGGGTTATTGAAGACCTTCAAGTCAAAATAGACAAAGAGGGTAAGATTGGTTTTATGCCTAAAATTACTTTAAAAGATTCGGTGATTTATCTGTCGTTTGCGCAGTCAATCGTAAAGGGTACGGGGGATGCTTTTTCTTTGGTGTTTTTCCAGGCCAAAGCATTTGTTAAAATATTTTCGGGTGAAATTGATGCCAGAAATTCTGTGGGAAGTGTGTTCAGTATTGCCGGTCAATATCCTTCTACCTGGAACTGGCCTGCCTTTTGGTTGATGACCGGGATGTTGTCTATGGTATTGGCTTTTATGAATTTATTGCCAATCCCTGCTTTAGACGGTGGACATGTCATGTTCCTTTCTTGGGAAATCATTACAGGCAAAAAACCTTCTGATAAATTCTTAGAAACCGCTCAGAAAATTGGGATGCTATTGCTGTTGTCTTTGATGGTATTTGCCTTAACCAATGACATCATGAATTTTGAGTGGGTAAAAGCCTTGTTTGGAATCACAGATTAAGAAGTTGTCGAGTTTACAGTTGTCAAGTTTACGGTGAACCGTAAACAAGTTTAGTAGTCACTTAATTTACATTTTATGCTGAATACTTTTAATGAACTAGAAAACTGTTAACATGAAAATCGATAACTTATTAAAGAACTCGAAAACTGACAACTTAAAGAGGAACACAAAAAAAACTAGTCACCCAGAACTGAAAAATCTAAACAAAAAACTATATTTGCCAAGTTTGAGCCGATAAAAAAATACAATTATGAAATACAAACGAATACTTCTAAAATTGAGTGGTGAAGCGCTTATGGGTGGTCAAAAATATGGCATTGACCCCAACATGTTGAAACAATATGCACAAGAAATTAAACTTGTTGCAGATCAAGGTGTACAAGTGGCTGTCGTGATTGGAGGAGGAAATATTTTTAGAGGTATTCAAGCAGAATCATCAGGAATAGATCGTGTACAAGGCGATTATATGGGGATGTTGGCGACATTAATCAATGGCATGGCTTTACAAGGCGCCTTGGAAAATGCAGGGATGTTTACAAGATTAATGTCTGGTCTGAAATTAGAACAAGTATGCGAAAGCTTTATTCGTCGTCGTGCCATCAGACACCTTGAAAAAGGTAGATTGGTAATTTTTGGCGCAGGTACTGGAAATCCATATTTCACGACCGATAGTGCGGCCAGTTTAAGGGCCATTGAAATTGAAGCCGATGTGGTATTAAAAGGAACTCGCGTAGATGGTATTTATACAGCCGATCCTGAAAAAGACCCTACTGCAACCAAATACGAAGAAATTACTTTCCAAGAAGTGTTTGACAAAGGGCTGAATGTTATGGACATGACCGCTTTTACTTTGTGTAAAGAAAACAATTTGCCAATTGTGGTATTTGACATGAACAAACCAGGCAATCTTTATAACCTTTTAAAAGGAGATAAAGTTGGTACTTTGGTTTCGATTTAATTAAGTGTTAAGTGCATAAATTATCTAACCCATTAATTTTTAAACAAACTGATAACGCTAAACGGACAACTGTAAACGGATAACTATAAAAATGGAAGAAATTCAAATTTATCTTGAGGAAGCAAAAGAATCAATGGAAAGACAGTTGATTCATCTTAGTATTGAACTTTCAAAAATTAGGGCTGGCAAAGCAATGTCAAATATGCTTGATGGTTTAATGATTGATTATTACGGTACACCTACCCCAATTCAGCAAGTGGCGGCCATTACGACGCCTGATGGACGTACGTTGGCGGTGAAACCGTGGGAAAAACAAGTAATCAAAGACATTGAAAGAGCGATTATCAATTCTAATTTAGGTTTTAATCCTCAAAATGATGGGGAAACCATCAGGATCAACTTGCCAATGCTTACCGAAGAACGTCGCCAGGTGTTGGCAAAACAAGCCAAATCTGAAGGGGAAACAGGAAAGGTGAAAATTAGAAGCATCAGAAAAGAGGTGAACGAAGACCTTAAAAAACTGATTAAAGATGGTGCTGCCGAAGATGCCATCAAGGATGCCGAAGCCAAAGTTCAAAAATTGACCGATGCATTTATTGTGAAAATTGACGAAGCCGTTGCCAAAAAAGAAGTTGAAATCATGACGGTGTAACTTACATGTATGAAATATTTTGAAAGGAGTGGTAGTTTTTACGCTCCTTTTTTGTTTATTTTAAGTATTAAATTCTTTACCTTAAACTCTTTAAAATTTATTGTTACTTAGATTCAAGTTGTAAATGCAACTTCTGGGCGTTTAAATAATAATTTATTTCAGAGAGAGGGAAATAAATCCCTCGTCTCGTGAAAATGGATAAATTATCGTTTATTGCCGTCCGACCAAAGAAGTTAATAAATGAGTCATTTAACACAAGAGCAAAGATACACAATTGCAAGTATGAAGCAACAAGGGTATCGTCAAAACCAAATCGCCAAAACAATTGG
>JBEAZU010000003.1:0-4576 GCA_041169945.1 Bacteroidota bacterium | reverse complement strand
GCCTTCTACATCCCATAAAAATACGCCTTCACCTTTAGCCAAAACTACTGGAAGTGGATGGTAATTGTGGGCTCCATAATGGTCTTCTAAGGCAATGGCCTCACTGCTTTTTGAAATTGTCGAGATCATAATGCTAGTATTCAATATATAAACAAATCAACTCCTGATATTATGGCGTTGAACGATAGGTTTACAAAGTAACTAAAATATAAGGAGGGAACAAAATTAGAAAGAGAGGAAACGCATTAATAAATTGCTTACACGTCTCAATCCAACCCTCTCCAAAGGAAAGGGAGTTAGACTTTAGACATAAATTTGTAAATAATTTATAAAATGTGCTTGTTTTGATAAATCAAGGATAAAAATTATTGAAATGTAAAGTCCTTCTCCTCAGGAGAACGGTTGGTATGAGGCATTTTATTGAATGTGGTATTGTACTGTTTTTAAAGCGTTTGCTATCGAGATGGAGGAATTGAAAAAATCAATTTTATGGATTGGGGCATGCGTTTTTCTTTACCAAACATGCAACACTAAAAACGCAACACTTTTATTAAGATATTACACCTCAGAAAGCAATGTTGAAGTTTCTAATTCCTTGACCTCATTTAGAAATTTTAAGAAATTGACATTGACACCTTCTTCTTTGAAGTAAAATTTCATTTTGTGCAGGTAGCCCCAAATTGGCTCATAATATTTATGACCAGTAAATTTATGCAGCTCGTCAACCGTTAAATTGCCTCCAGTTTTGCCCAATAACAACATGGTGATGAAAAAATAGGACAAAGGAAGTTTGCTACTTTCCATTACTGAGCCACTTCTGATGGTAGTTCTGAACCTGCATTTTTTTACATTGAAATTGGTTTTTGGAAGCCATCCAATAATGGTTGGTGTGGCCACATTTTTTGCATGAAACACCCATCGAAAGTCTGTATTGTTTGAATGCTTCAATTGCCAACATATTATTTGTGCAAATTTTTTCTAGGAATAGCTGTGCTTGCATAATTAGGCTGTTTTTTGTCTTGCAAGTTACATAAGAATGACACGAAGTAGATTAAATAGGAATTAAAACCACAGGTATTTAGATTAAAAAGCATTTAAAATCATGCAAGAAAAATATGTAAATTAAATAATTGAAGTTTTTTGTAAGGATAGTTTTTATTTACAATTGAGAATACTATATTTGCAATCCTGTTTTCGTAAAGAGATCAGCAGAAAGAGAAAAAGATTCATACATAAAGTATTATGGCTAAAGTTTGTCAAATCACCGGTAAAAGAACAGCAGTTGGTAACAACGTGTCTCACGCGAATAACAAGACTAAAAGGAAATTCTTCCCAAATCTTCAGACGAAAAGATTTTTCATCCCTGAAGAAAATCGTTGGGTATCGTTGAAAGTTTCTACGCAAGTAATCAGAACGATCAGCAAAAAAGGAATTCACGCAGTTATTAAAGAATCGCGCGAGAGAGGTTTATTTACTGGTAAAATATAATTTTAAACACCAATGGCTAAGAAAAGCAAAGGAAATAGAATCCAGGTGATATTAGAATGTACAGAACACAAGACTACTGGTCTTGCAGGTATGTCTAGGTATATCACTACGAAGAACAGAAAAAACACAACAGAGAGAATTGAGTTGAAAAAATACAACCCAGTCTTGAAAAAAGTAACTGTTCATAAAGAGATCAAGTAATCACCAATAATTCTTTAGAGAAATGGCAAAGAAAGTAGTTGCGACCCTTAAGACTAGCGAGAACGCTAAGAACTTCGCAAAAGTTATCAAAGCAGTAAAATCACCAAAAACTGGTGCTTATACTTTCAGAGAAGAAATCGTTCCTTTGGATCAATTAGAAGAATCACTTAAAGCTTAATTGCTTTTTGATTTTTAATTTCTGACAATATTAAAAGTCCCGTCCCGATTCCGATTTATATCGAAACGGGATCGGGACTTTTCGTGTTTTTTTATACTATTTGATTTATTAAGTTCATTTTTACAAACGTTTGGTTTGAATAAAATAACTCATAACTTATCACTCAAAACTCAAAATTCAATATGGGCTTCTTCGACTTTTTCAGTAAAGACAAAAAAGAATCATTAGACAAAGGTTTAGAAAAAACCAAAGAAAGTTTTTTTTCTAAACTGAGTAAAACCATCGTGGGGAAATCAACGGTGGATGAAGAGGTACTTGATGAGTTAGAAGAAATTCTCATTGGTTCGGATGTAGGGGTGGAAACCACCTTGAAAATTATTAAAAGAATCGAAGATCGTGTTGCTAAAGACAAATACCTGAATGCTAGTGAGCTAGATGTAATATTGAGGGAAGAAATCATTCTTTTGCTTTCTGAAAACAATGCCATTGATGTAGAAGATTTTACGGTACCTAAATTAGGGATGCCTTATGTATTGATGGTGGTTGGTGTAAACGGAGTAGGTAAAACGACGACCATTGGTAAACTGGCCGCGCAATTTCATAAACGTGGTTACAAGGTCGTACTTGGTGCTGCGGATACTTTTAGGGCTGGTGCTGTGGATCAAATTAAAATTTGGGGCGAAAGGGTAGGGGTACCTGTTATTGATCACGGTATGAATACTGATCCTGCAGCGGTTGCCTTTGATGCCGTCAAAAAAGCCATGGAAATGAATGCCGATATTGTGATTATTGACACGGCCGGACGTTTACACAACAAGGTGAATTTGATGAACGAATTGAGTAAAATCAAACGCGTGATGCAAAAGTTTATCGTGGAATGCCCTCATGAAGTAATGTTGGTTTTGGATGGTAGCACTGGGCAAAACGCCTTTATGCAAGCACAGGAATTTACCAAAGCGACAGATGTTTCTTCTTTGGCCATTACCAAACTTGACGGTACTGCTAAAGGTGGCGTGGTTATCGGTATTTCAGACCAATTTAAGATTCCTGTTAAATATATTGGGGTGGGTGAAAAAATTGATGACCTACAGGTTTTCAATAAAGTAGCTTTTGTGGAATCTATTTTTAAAAAATAGGCTTTTGAAATTTTTAATTTTTAGTGTTGAATTTTAAATGATTGGGTTTGATTAAAAAAATCTAGCCTATAATTTGCTTGTTTTAGGAATGAGCGGTCTAAATATGAACTATGAAAACCAAAGGTAATAACAAAACAAACGTCAATATTGTAACACTAGGGTGTTCAAAAAATACGGTCGATTCTGAAGTGTTGATGGCGCAATTGAGAGGTAATAATATTGCGGTTAGTCATGAAGCTGACAACGACGATGCGAATGTGGTTATTATCAATACTTGTGGTTTTATAGACAACGCAAAACAAGAATCTATTGACACCATTTTAAGGTATGCCGATGCTAAAGCAAATGGACAAATTGATAAATTGTATGTGACCGGCTGCTTGTCGGAACGCTATAAAGACGATTTAGAAAAGGAGATTCCTTCGGTAGATGCGTATTTTGGAACCAGGGATTTGCCTAGAATATTAAAAGCCTTTAAAGCAGATTACAAGCATGAATTGGTGGGCGAACGTATGTTGACAACCCCAGCACACTATGCTTATTTTAAAATTGCAGAAGGTTGTGATCGTCCTTGTTCTTTTTGTGCCATTCCGATTATGCGTGGTAAACACGAATCGAGGTCTATCGAAGACTTGGTTACGGAAGCCAAAAAATTAGCTAAAAATGGCACCAAAGAATTGATTCTGATTGCCCAAGATTTAACTTATTATGGTTTAGATTTATACAAAGACAGGGTTTTGGCAAATTTGCTTGATCGCCTGGCTGATGTGGAAGGTATTGAATGGATTCGTTTGCAATATTTGTACCCGGCAGGTTTTCCTATGGATATTTTGAAGGTAATTGCCGAGCGTCCTAATATTTGTAAGTACTTGGATATGCCTTTACAGCATGCTTCTTCCAATATGTTAAAGTTAATGAGAAGAGGAATTACCAGAGAAAAAACGGAAGAATTGATCCATTCTATTCGTGATATGGTACCAGACATCGCCATTAGAACGACCTTAATTACGGGGCATCCGGGAGAAACAGCCAAAGATCATGCAGAAATGCTTGATTTCGTTGATAAAATGAGGTTTGATAGGTTAGGGGTGTTTACGTATTCACACGAAGACAATACCCATTCTTTTTCTATGAAAGACAATGTGCCTAAAAAAACAAAAGCCAATCGTCAGTCGGAAATCATGGAATTGCAAGAGCAAATCTCATTTGATTTAAACCAAGTGAAAATTGACAAAACTTTTAAAGTATTGTTTGACAGAAAAGAAGGCGGTTATTTTGTAGGTCGTACACAGTTTGATTCCCCTGAAGTGGACAACGAAGTATTGGTCGATGCCAGCAAACACTTTGTCCGTATAGGCGACTTTGCCAACATCAAAATTACCGATGCCACAGAGTTTGATTTGTACGGAGAGGTTGTTTAGTTAGGTATTAGGTATTAAGTATTAAGTACAAGGTACAAAAAAGGATTGACTCGGGTCAATCCTTTTTTTGTACCTTGTACCCTGTACCTTTTTTTGTACCCTGTACCCTGTACCCTGTACCCTGTACCCTGTACCCTGTACCCTGTACCCTG
>JBEAZU010000002.1:0-6859 GCA_041169945.1 Bacteroidota bacterium | reverse complement strand
GAGCAGCAAAATCAACACAATAGTCAATTTCATCCTCGTCCATGTGACCATCTGCAAGTGACATAGCAATTAAATCATAAATAATCTCAAAACGATCAAGATTATTATCTGGTCTAGTTACTTTTACTGTTGCCGTTCTAGAAATCATATCTTTTACCGCACCAGCTTTTACTCCTGCTCTCTCACCGATTTTTAGCAAAAAGTTATACTCTTCTCTTGAAACAACACCGTCTAACTTAGCTAAAGCAACCAAGTTTCTTAGATGACTTTTTCTTTTCTGGGATTTTTCACTTTCAAAAAGACCGAACATAGTAATAACATTTAATGATTAGACACAAATATAGATTTAATTATTTAATTTAAAATACGTCTGGCGAATTTTTTCGCTTAAGGATTTCAAATCACTGATTTTCAAAACAAACAAATATTTCGTGTCATGTTGTATTCAAAAAAAGAATAGCCAAAAATATTTCATTATCGTTAAGTAGCAAAAAAATAAGCTTAGTAAAAATACTAAGCTTATTTTGGGTGAATGATGGGGCTCGAACCCACGACCCTCGGTACCACAAACCGATACTCTAACCAACTGAGCTACAATCACCGTTTTATTGAGTCACAAACATAAGGACATTTAAGATACATTGCAAATACTTCCGTTATTTTTTTCAAACAATTTACGTCCATATTTACAATAGACTCATTTTTAAGCCCTAAAGTATAATTTATTGAGCAACATTAAACAACAATCGTTGACCTTTCACTTGCTCATTAAAAACACCATTGTCATAAACCAAATGCCCAGACACATAGGTTTGAAATATGCTAGATTTAAAAGTATCACCTTCAAAAGGCGACCAACCACACTTTGACAGCACATTACTTTTATCAACGGTCCATGCATGGTCTAAATCAACCAATACAATATCTGCAAAATACCCTTCTCTAATATAGCCTCTTTTTTGAATTCTAAATAAATCAGCCACATGATGAGACATTTTTTGAACAATTTTCTCTAAAGATATTTTACCTTGATGGTATAATTCAAGCATAGCCACTACTGAATGTTGTAACAATGGTCCTCCAGAAGGTGCTTGAGCATACACTTGTGCTTTTTCCTCCATCGTATGTGGGGCATGGTCAGTGGCAATCACATCAATTCGGTCATCTAATACCGCTTGTAAAATAGCATCTCGGTCTGACTTTTTTTTCACGGCAGGATTCCATTTGATATTATTCCCTTTGATGGCATAATCTTCTTCTGAAAACCATAAATGATGAATACAGGCTTCCGCAGTAATTTTTTTATCTTTTAATGGGATATCATTGCGAAACAATTCCAATTCTTTTTCAGTTGAAATATGCAATATATGCAAACGCGTACCAAATTTCTTAGCCAAACCTACCGCAAAACTGGAAGAGTTATAACATGCTTCCGCACTTCTAATCGCTGGATGATGTTGAACACTTAAATTGTCGCCAAATTTCGCAGCAAATAAAGCTGCATTTTCTTTCACCAAGACATCATCTTCGCAATGTACTGCTATTAATGATTTCACTTGCGAGAACACCTTTTCTAACGTTTGTTGATTATCAACCAACATATCTCCCGTAGAAGAGCCCATAAAAATCTTAACCCCACATACTTTTTCAAAATCAACTTTCAATAACTCTTCTAAGTTATTATTGGTTGTACCCATAAAAAACGAATAATTAGCCAAAGAAACGGCTGAGGCTTTGGTATATTTTTGTTCTAATAAGTCTATGGTAGTGGTTGGAGGAACAGTATTAGGCATTTCCATAAAAGAAGTTACCCCACCAGCTACCGCAGATTTTGCTTCTGAATAAATATCAGCTTTATGCGTCAATCCAGGTTCACGAAAATGCACTTGGTCATCAATAGCGCCTGGAAGCAAGTATTTCCCAGTAGCATCTACCACTTTGGCCACCCCTTCCACAGGTATACCTACCCCAATTTTTACGATATAATCGTTTTCAATTAAAACATCGGCGACCTTAATCACGCCTTCATTAACAATACTCGCATTTTTAATTAAAATAGCCATCATTACCTTTTTTTAAACAAAATTAGTTTCCAAAATTAAAGATATTTCAATTAATAAATTGCCAATTTTTATTGATAATTTAGGGAAAATTAAAAATAAACCTCTCGTGGACATAGAAAGCTTTACTAAATTTAGAAATTTAAATACCAAAGCCCCTGCTTCTATTTCAAAAGAAGAAGCAATAGAGAAAAGTGTAAGCTTGTACGACAAAATTAATACGCTACAAAACACGCTTTTTGCTAACCCTATGTTCGCCGTGTTGGTGCTATTTCAAGGCATGGATGCCTCAGGAAAAGATGGCGCCATCAGAAAAATAGCCTCACAACTTAACCCTCAAGGTTTTGATGTATATAGCTTCAAAGCACCCAATGAAGAAGAACTAAAGCATGATTTTCTTTGGAGAATACATCAAAAAGCACCTCAAAAAGGTAGATTTGCCTTCTTCAACCGTTCTCACTACGAGGACGTTTTAATCAGCAAAGTTCATCAAGACATCTCTGACAAAACTTGCTATGAAAGATACACGCATATCAATCATTTCGAAAAACTACTTACAGATAATCAAACCATTATCATTAAAATTTTTCTAGACATTTCGAAAGAAGAACAGCGAGAACGTCTTGATGAAAGAAAATTCACCCCAGAAAAAAACTGGAAATACAACAGCAATGATGAAAAAGACAGGAAGCTTTGGCATCTATACACAGAAGCTTATGCAGCCTTATTTGAGCATTGCAATGAACAAAATGCCCCTTGGTATTGCGTTCCTGCAGACCATAAATGGTACAGAGATTACCTAGTTGCAACAATCATTTACAAAAATCTCAAAAACATATTTCCATCATGACTTTAACAGAATACGCGTTAAGACTGGGGGTAGCTTTTGCCCTTGGCTCTATTATTGGAGTTGAACGACAATGGAGAGAACGAATGGCTGGATTAAGAACCAATTCTCTTGTATCGATTGGTTCAGCCTCCTTTGTACTCATTTCTATGCTCACGGTGAATGAAAATAGCCCTACAAGAATTGCAGCTCAAATTGTAACAGGGATTGGCTTTTTAGGAGCAGGTGTCATCATGCGTGATGGCATGAACATTAAAGGCATCAATACGGCGGCAACACTTTGGTGCTCTGCAGCCGTTGGTACCTTGGCTGGTTCAGGATTTTTAAAAGAAGCATTATTATCTACTATTGTAATTTTTGGTGCCAACATTATTTTACGACATATTGCCCATCAGATGAATAAGCGTCCAATCAATTTTTCAGAATTGGAATCAACTTACCGTTTTACAATTGTATGTAAATCTAGGGAAGAAAAAGATGTTAAATTCTCATTTCTACAAGCCGTAAGTCAAGAAGGCCTCAGGATAAATACCTTAAAAATCAAGAAGCTTAAAATCACAAATGAAATTGAAATGAAATTCGATATCCCAACGATAAGTATCAAAAGTGAAGTAGCCGAAAGAATCGCAGGTCTTATCAGTAATAATGAGAGCATTACCGATATTGAATGGAAAATTATCATAGGAGGTTCAGAGTAATATCAGTATTATTGTAGTTCATAATAGTTCTAAACACTCCCATAATTTTGTAATTCGATTAATTACCTAATGACATAAATATCGATTTTCTTTATTATAACGAACTAATATTTTACATTTACAATTATAACCAATAATTATTCTGAATAAGGGTTAAAATAAGCACTACAACAAAACAATATTTTACATGGAATTTGACGCTATCAAATCTAAAATTGAAGAATACCAAAGCAAAGGCCTTAAACTTTTCACCACTTCTTCATTTCAAACACACAGTATTGTATTGTTGCATTTATTGAGTAAAATAGACAAATCAATTCCAGTATATTGCATCAACACAGGCTATCATTTCCCTGAAACAATACGATACCGTGATGAGATTGTAAATTTATTAGGTTTAAACTTAATTGATGTGGCCTCGCAAACGCCTAGACATATGCAAAAAGATGCCCAAGGCAGGTTATTATTCACTTCAGATCCTGATTATTGTTGTTTTATCAATAAAGTACTTCCAATGGATCCAATATTAGCCAATCATGATGTTTGGATTAATGGGGTACGTGCCGATCAAAGTGCTGTAAGAAAAGCGTTTAATGTAGAAGAAAAAGCTAAATTCAACACCACACGATTTCATCCGATGTTAGACTGGACAGGAAAAATGGTGCATGACTATATCAGGGAACACAACATCCCTAAACATCCATTAGAAAACCAAGGCTATATGAGCATAGGCTGTGAACCTTGTACTAGAAAAATGACCGCTGAAATGGCAGAAAGGGAGGCCCGTTGGTATGGGCTCAACAAAACAGAATGTGGTTTAAACACTGAATTAGGAGATAAATAAGGTAAGCAGTTTTCAGTGGAGCGTTAAGCGTTTTAAATTTGAAGCAAAGTCTTACTGATAAACTAATAATGAATAGAAAAGTTTGAAGGTCATGGTTTTGAGTGAATATTTCATCATTGGAAACAAACGCTAAACCCTGAACTCTAAACCGTAAACTCAAAGAAAAACATGAATGTACTCGTTACTGGTGGAGCAGGTTATATTGGCTCAGAATTAGTGTATCAATTGTCTCAGCAAAATGATGTAAAAAAAATTGTGGTATACGACAATTTAAGTCGCGATAACTTTAATTTATTTACAAGTCAAAGCAACAAAATTACCAACTCAAAAATCACTTTTGAATACGGAGAATTACTTGACTCTCGCAAACTACAAAAAGCATTGAAAAATATCGATGTGGTATTTCATTTGGCTGGGAAAGTTGCACCAGCCTATGCAGATATCGATTCTCATATTTTCGAACAAGTAAACCATTGGGGAACAGCAGAATTGGTCTATGCTGTTGAAAATTCAAACGTTAAAAAATTCATTCAATTAAGCAGCACTGCCGTTTATGGTTCTTCTAAACTTCCCTTAACGGAAGATGCAATCCCAAATCCAAGAAGTTTTTATGGCACCTCAAAATTAAGAGGAGAAGAACACGTACAAAGATTAAGTACTAAATTAAATAGCATTGTACTTCGATGTGGCAATGTTTATGGATTTTCACCTGCCATTGGTTTTGAAACAGTGATCAATAAATTCATGTTTGACGCCCACTTTAAAAACAGAATTTCCATTCATGGCAATGGAAACCAAGCAAGAGGATTTATACATATCGATAAAGTAGTGCAAACACTTTTGCAAACCGCTTCCTTAAATATACCTTCAGGCGTATACAATTTATCAGATAAAAATATTGAAATCCTAGACATTGTAGACGTTCTAAAAGAAATCTATCCTAGCCTTGAGTTTATTTTTATCAACCAACATTTAAGTATGAGAGACTTACGCGTTAGTCCTGAAAGTAAATTAAGACAATATTTCACCCTTCCTGAAACGTCACTCAAAGACGAATTAGAGAATTTCAAAACTAAGTTTTCATTCAATACCATGTTTTAAGTTATGAATAACGATCCAGAATTAAGCGGAAAGTACATGGGGGTAATCTCAGGCGATTTTGTAAAAGTAGCCGATTTCCTTAAAGACGCAGCTTACCAAATCAAATCAAGGGGGTATTCTGATTTCCCAATATTCCCTATTTGTAGACAACACACCGAAATAGGACAACCATTGATTCCTAAAGGCCATCTTGATACTACCTGGAATTATAATATATCATTCTTAGACGAATTTATTCAAAGAGAATTGGTGACCAAAGAAAATATGGAAGAATTCAAAGCCGTTTTCAAAAACCCTGATGAATTTTGCTGCCTTTTTGTAATCGATTACGACTTCACCAATTTTGTCTTTATTCCTTACCCGGAGGACAATTAGTACAAAGTACAGGGTACAAAGTACAAAGTACAAAGTACAGAGTACAGAGTACAGAGTACAGAGTACAAAGTACAGAGTACAAAGTACAGAGTACAGAGTACAGAGTACAGAGTACAGAGTACAGAGTACAGGGTACAGAGTACAGGGTACAGAGTACAGGGTACAAAGTATTAGGTACAGGGTAATTCACTTAGGAATTATAACGGAGAACGCTAAACTAAAAAAGGAGAATGCTAAACGCTAAATTTAGAACTATAAACTAAAATATAGATTTGTTAAAGAAATACTTTCAATGGTTGGTCCTTATTGTTTCAATTAGTTTGATTTCAGGGACGGCTTCTGCCCTATTTTTAAGTGCTTTGGATTGGGTTGGAAATTTTAGAACCAACCACATAGCCATTGTAGCATTGCTTCCTTTCATGGGTCTAGCCATTGGTTTACTATATAGGTATTGGGGCAAAGCTATTGTTGCCGGAAACAACTTGGTCATTGAGGAAATTCAGACACCCAAAAATTACATTTCTTGGTTGATGGCGCCTATCATTTTCATGAGTACTTTGATGACGCATTTGGTTGGTGGTTCTGCTGGAAGAGAAGGAACAGCCATACAAATGAGTGCTTCTCTAAACGACCATTTAGCCCGGTTATTCAATTTAGATCCCCCTCATCGTAAAACCCTATTATTGGCAAGTGTGGCCGCTGGCTTTGCTTCCGTTTTTGGAACACCATTAGCAGGTTGTGTTTTCGCCCTAGAATTTGCATGGATTGGAAGCATCAGTTATGGCACTATTTTACCCCTCTTATTTGTTTCTTTTGGGGCAGATATGGTGACGCAAGGCATTTGGAAAGTGGGACATACCTCCTATTTTGTGTATGACATCCCAAGCTTATCTTTACAAAACATGGCTTTAACTTTACTTACGGGCATCATATT
>JBEAZU010000001.1:0-4825 GCA_041169945.1 Bacteroidota bacterium | reverse complement strand
AAATGGCAGCCGACAACTCAGAGGCAAATTTAAAAGCACTCCAAGAACAATTTGAAAATGTAAAATTGCAAGCCCAACAACAAAAAATTATCCAAGAAGCAGCCAATAACATCAATGTAACAAACCAAGACTATAACCAAATCAAAACCTTGGTGGCCGGAAAAGTGCTCAAAAGATTTAAACAAACAGGTGATTATGTTCGAAGAGGGGATGTAATTGCCACCATTGGTAACACTAATTCAATTGTTGCTAAATTAAATGTAGACGAAAACAGCATCGATAAAATTAAGCTAGGGCAAAAAACATTTATTCAATTGAATGTTCAAAAAGGGAAAAGTTATGAAGGTATTGTTTCTGAAATTTTACCCATGTTCGAGGAAAGTTCTCAGTCCTTTATTTGCAAAGTGTCGTTTACCAAACCACTTACTTTTAAAATTACTGGTACCCAACTAGAAGCCAATATTGAAGTTGGCCATAAAAATAAGGCTTTATTGATTCCTAGGAGTTTGCTTGATTTTGGAAACAAGGTAAAGGTCAAAGGGAAAGAAAATCTTGTTGAAATTAAAACAGGCATTGTCTCCACAGAATGGGTGGAAGTATTGTCAGGTATAACTGCTGACGATGAATTACTGCCCTTAAAACCTTAATTAATTTGAATCCATTTTGCAATGATAAGCATGTTGAATCCTGGTTATCATTTTGAAATCATCAAATTTGTTTAAGTATTTATGTCTTAAAATATTGAATTTATGAAATACGCCATCAACTCTGAGATAGCCTTTACTTATATTACCTCCAATAAAAAATTGACCATGGTGGCCGCCTTAGGAGTGGTGCTTGGTATTGCGGTGTATATATTTATGAATTCAATGATGGCAGGTTTTGACAAACAAATCAATGACCTGGTTTTTAGATCAATTTCTCATATTCGTATTTTTAAAGATGATGAAGTGAGTAGTCCAATTCGTAGTGCCGATTCAAGTGCGACCTTAATTGTAAATCCCAAAGTTGTGCCTATTGTCAATACTATTTTAAACCCTAAAATGGTGATTAAGTTACTTGAAGCACAACCAGATGTTACGGTTGTTTCTCCTCAAATTAACGTGAGTGTGTTTTACAATAATGGTAAATCTCAAATTGGAGGGGCTAGTTTAGGTTTTTTACCCGAAAAAGGAAACCAAATGTATAACATTAAATCATTTATGGTGGATGGGAATTTCGATGACCTTAAAAATAACCAAAATGGTATTTTAATTGGTTCAGGCATTTCCAGAAAAATGAATCTCAATGTGGGTGACAATATTAGTTTGACTTCATCCAAAGGGGTCACCAAAGTGATGAATATTATGGGTGTTTTTCAAACTAATAATTCAAGAGAAGATAAATCTCGTTCCTATATTAATTTACAAGCTGCCCAGCAATTGCTGCAACAAGGCGCTTCCTACGTAACGGATATCAATGTGAACGTAATCGATTATAGCAAGGCAGATCAATATTCTGCTTCTTTTTCTGCCTTAACTGGTTATAAAGCGGAAGATTGGAAAACGGCAAATGAAACACTTGTAGCAGGGGTTAGGATGCGTAGAATTGTGATTTCTTTCGTTTCTTATACCATTTTGTTGGTGGCAGGTTTTGGGATATACAATATCTTAAATATGACGGTAACCTCAAAAATTAATGACATTGCCATTCTAAAAGCCATAGGTTTTAAAGGGGGAGATGTCGTGAGGATATTTGTAACCCAGGCCCTTACGGTTGGGTTCATTGGGATTGTATTGGGTGTTTTTTGTGCGAGCATCTTGATATTTTGGTTACAACACGTATATATTGGTGGTGATATAGGATATTTTCCAATTGATTTCAGCTTTATTGAATTTATGAAAGCAATTGGCTTGGGCTTTTTAATTACTTTTTTGGCTGGGTATATTCCTGCCAGAAAAGCGGCACAAGTTGACCCGGTAAGTATCTTTAGAAAATAAATTAGAAGTGTTGCGTTTTTAGTGGTAAGTAAAATTACTCAATACGCAACTTGCATAACTGGAAGCAATGGAAACTATTTTACAAGCAAAAAATATCAATAAGTTTTTCCATGATCCTGTTGAATTTCAGGTGTTAAAAGACATTTCATTTGATGTCAATAAGGGAGAATTTTTAACCATGATTGGAAAGTCGGGATGTGGGAAATCTACACTATTGTATATTTTATCTACGATGGATACTGAATATAATGGGAAATTGATTATTGATAATGAATTGGTTACCGGTTATAATCAAGATAAATTGGCCGCTATACGAAATCTTAAAATTGGTTTCGTTTTTCAGTTTCATTATTTATTGGCAGAATTTTCTTGTTTAAAAAATGTAATGATTCCTGCCTTAAAATTAGGCCAATATTCCCATGATGAAATAGAAGCGAGGGCCTATGAAAAACTAGATATTCTAGGCCTAAAAGACCAAGCATTGAAACCAGCAAGTAAACTTTCTGGAGGACAACAACAGCGTGTGGCCATTGCGCGTTCCTTGATCAATGATCCTTTAATTATTATTTGCGATGAGCCTACAGGTAATTTAGACAGTAAAAACACGCAAATCATTTTTGAAATATTTAAAGAATTGACCCAAAAACAAGGTCAAACCATTATCGCGGTGACTCATGATAATGATTTTGCTTCCGCTAGTGATCGCACCATACAGATGCAAGATGGTGAAATCATAGATTGGAATTTTAAAGGATAAGTGATGAATTATTTGTCCTTTTTATTACGTTTATAATTTGTCTTGTTCCTCAAAACCCAGTACTTTTGATTCAAAATAATTCCTTATGGATCTGAAATTAAAAGCTAAACAAGCACCGGTTTTTTATTGGTTAGCCATTGGTGTTTTGATGATTATTATTCAAACGCTTTTGGGTGGTATTACCCGATTAACAGGTTCAGGCTTATCTATTACAGAATGGAAACCAATTTTAGGGATGTTGCCTCCTTTAAATGAAACGGAATGGCAAAATTCATTTAACATGTACAAAAAAATAGGGCAATTCAAACAATTGAATACGTATTTTACCCTAGCAGATTTTAAATTTATATTTTTTTGGGAGTGGGCGCATCGTTTTTGGGCACGCATTATCGGAATCGTTTTTGCTGTTCCTTTTGTGGTATTTTTATTTCAAAAAAGATTTACCAAACAACAAGTATTGCCATTGGTGATTTTGTTTTTATTGGGTGGTTTACAAGGTGCTATCGGTTGGATCATGGTAGCGAGTGGCATCAATGAAACCAGTTTATACGTCGACCATATCAAATTATGTCTTCATTTTATGGCAGCAATGCTTTTGTTGGCCTATACTTGGAAATTTATGTTAAACTATCTGAAACCTAATTTTGGCTTTTCTATTTCAACATATAGTAACAATCTTTTAATCGTGATGTTGGTGCTATTGACCTTACAGTTGTGCTATGGCGCCTTTATGGCTGGTTTACATGCCGGCCCCATGGCGGCACGTTGGCCAATGTTGACTGCTGATTCTTTTTTGCCTTCAGGAGGAGACCAGTTAGGAATTATTAAGTGGATTAGCCATGGATTAAGTGTTCAATTTGTACATAGAGTTTTGGCGTATTTATTATGTGTTTTGGTGGTTATTTGGTATTTCAAAAATAATGCGCAAGGACTCACTCCTTGGGCTTTATGGTTGCCACTGCTAATGGTTTTACTACAAACATTATTAGGGATAATTACCGTGCTGTATAGCCCATTTAATCATGTCTTGATTGTGATGGGAACCTTACATCAATTTGTCGCCATGTTGCTTTGGATGACCTTGACAGGTATTTTGTTCATGAGAAGGGCAGCATAACGTTTCAAGTTACAATGCTAATGTGGTCGTCATGTATTACTCCAATTGGTTTGCTGTTTTGTGTGATTTTCAAATTTGCTTAATTAGGGTCTGCTGAAAAATTATTAATATTTTATATATCAGCAAATTATAATTAAAAATAAAGTATAAAATGCAAGCAAATCATGCGCAATATTTGAATTGTCTTGCATTCGACCTTATAAAAAATGCGTGATCCCGATATTCTCGGGAAGCGGTTAAAAACAAAACACTGTTTGAGCCACACGATCATTTTGTGTTTCCAACAAATTTGGGGGCGAGTTTGTTTGTTTTGTTTCAGCGTAATGGAGCAAATTCGTAGCATTTTTTATACAAATGTCCGCCGTGGCGGAGTCTTGATTTTCGTTGGTTACTTTTTTCATCAAGGGAAATAGTGACAAATATTAGCATGAAAGTAAAGATTAATAGGTAAGTAAGTTTTTCAGCAAGCCCTAATTAGCTATTGATGAGGTATTTCTTCCATCATACTTAATCTATTGCCTTCTATGTCTTTGAAGGAAACATAAGTGCCCAAATCAGGTATGAGTACAGGTTTCCCTATGATTTTACCCCCTTCTTTTACTATTTTTCTCATGGCATTTTCAATATCATCCACCGAAATCATAATGCGAGGATGTTTGTTGCGTTCTTTTGGCTTTTTAGGATAAAAGCCGCCATTGATACTTCCTGCTTGTTTGGGACGACCATTTTCATCCATCTCTGTGGTGGTAGCTAAAATGTAATTGCCCATTTCCTTTCCTAAAATTTGTATTTCCCAACCAAATACGTGAATGTAAAAGTCTGTTAGTTTCTGGGTGTCTTCAATTGGAAGTTCAAAATGAACTACGGGAGCTGGATGTTTCATTAGTGAAAAATTAAAATTGGTTGAAAGTATGTCATTAAAAAATTGAACTATGCTAAGGCTGTTTTCTGTTGCAAATTTGGTTTTAAAAT